>JBBPYD010000050.1:0-26120 GCA_038200305.1 Bryobacterales bacterium | reverse complement strand
GCCCCACTAATCCAGCCCGGAATGGTCCATACAAAAGTACGATTACAGTTCTTCGCACCGCCGATGCGCAAACGAGTTACAAGCGGAATAAAGAGATCGACAGTTCGATGCGCGGCATTTCGCCTGGGAAGGTTTTTGAGTCGTTAAAGGCTCGTATGCTCTGCCAGACCGGGCCGTGATGCGTCATTACTGGTTCCCGAAGCGCTACGCCGACACCGTGGCGAAGTTGCGCGTGCCTAGTGGCTTCTTGCTGGTGGCCGCGTTCGCGTACTTAGCCGTACCCGATGCAAGATCGCTCGCCATAGGAGTTCCGGTTTCCGTTGCCGGCTTGCTGTTACGCGCCTGGGCCGCGGGCCATCTGGCCAAGAATCAGAACCTGGCCATGAGTGGGCCATATTCCTATGTGCGCAACCCGCTCTACATAGGAACGCTGCTTGTAGCTTCAGGACTGGTGATCGCGTCACAACGCTGGCTGCTGGCCGCCCTTTTCGGCGCGGTGTTTCTGTTCGTCTATTTGCCGGTGATCGAACTGGAAGAGCAGCACCTGCGCAATCTCTTTCCGAATTACAGCGACTACGCCGCCCGAGTTCCCATGCTGCTCCCATTCGGGCGGATGAACGCGGCGGAATCTTTCCGGGGAGCGCTGTATTTGAAGAACCAGGAATACCAGGCGCTGCTCGGATACCTGACGGGCCTGTTATTGCTGATTTGGAAAGCGGGCCTGCTTACTTAGGTTCGGCGATTTCTATTTGGCTTTCCGCGGAAACTCTTCCTCAAGAATCGCTTTAGCACCTGATGGCCCGCGTAGTGTCAGGCTGGAATTGCCCATACCGTTCACCTCAAGGTTGAACGTGATAAACGGACAACACAGCCGCTCCATGGCGATCCATTCGGCAACCTCGGGAAGACTGATTTTGGCAGTGTCGAGTTTGTAGGCGTAGCCGTCTGCCATCTCAGCACGGTCATGCAAGGCTAGGCGCAGCCGCCTCATTAATTCGTTGTAATGCGGACGCTCAGATGCGCCGATTGCTTTCAGATTACAAGCTAGCGGCATCTCCCCTCTTGAACCATGGTAGCGTTAGCAGCAACACCACCGCTTACTGCGTGCGCGGTTCGGTGGCTTCAGTGCGCTCCTGCTCCAGCAGCAGCTTTTTCCGATCCGTGCCCCAGCGGTATCCACTGATGCCGCCACCTTTATGCACCACCCGATGGCACGGAATTGCGACGGCAATCCGGTTCTTGGCGCAGGCGCTTGCCACGGCTCTCACCGCTGCCGGTTTCCCAATCGCCTTCGCGACATCCTCATAGGAGACCTTCGTTCCATACGGAATGGATTGCAGAGCCTTCCACACAACTCTCTGGAACGCAGTCGCGCGGATATCCAGTGGTAAATCGATCTGCCCGTTACTTCCTTTGAGATGAGCCACCACCGCCGTTACAGCAGCGCTCAACAGCTCCGGATTGTAGTTGCATGTGGCTCCGGGGAACTCCTTGCTTAGCGTCTCCTCCAACTCCGCATCAGACTCGCCGAAGGTGATGGCACAAACGCCCCGTGCTGTCGTGGCCACCAGCATCCGGCCGAGCGGTGAACCGGCAATGGTGAAATCAATCTGCTCCCCTTTTCCGCCTTTCCGATACGAAGATGGAGTCATTCCCAGTTCCTCGTCGGATCTCTCATACAACCTACTCGACGAGCCATAGCCGGCTTCATAGAGAGCATCTGTCACCGGTGCGCCATGGCTCAGTTCCGACTTCAGCCTTTTCGCCCGATGCGCGCTGGCGTACTCACGCGGACTCACGCCCATCGCGTCCTTGAACATTCGTTGTAAGTGAGATGGACTCAGCCGGGCGAATTTGCTCAAGGCGTCCAGGGTCACAGCGCCATCGGCATGGTTTTCAATGTACCGGCACAACGATTCCACCACCGTAGGCTTTGTATCGTTCGGCCTGCATCGAAGGCAGGGCCGGAAACCTGCCCGTTCAGCGTCGGAACTGGCATCGAAGAAAACCACGTTCTTCAGATCGGGGCGGCGGGAAGGACACCCAGGGCGGCAATAAATGTTTGTAGTTTTTACGGCATAGAAGAATCTATCTTCCGAAGTTTCTGTGCGTGAAAGCACCGCTGTCCATCGTTTCGTGTCTTGCATATACTCACCTTACGGAATTCGGCGCCGCGGTGCTATCCGGTTCTTGCGGTGGAATTAACTCCACAGGCGTTGACGATCACGGAATGGAATTCAAGACTTCGCGATCAATGCTAACCCCACTATCATCAGCGCACAACCTGCGATGCGGCCCAGACCCGCGGGATGCACATCGAAGCTGAGCCAACCGAAGTGGTCGAGCGCCACGGCGCAGATAAGCTGGCCTGTGACCAGGAGCGCGGTTAGAGTCGCCGCACCCATTTGACTGGCGAGGAGGATCGCGGCCAAGCCGTACACTGCTCCGAACAACCCGCCCATCCAACCCCACCAGGGGACCTCTCCGGCCTGTTCCATCGATGGAAGGGGTACGCGTCGTGCAAGAGTGTAAATGATGACAGCACCCACGCCAATAAAATAATTCACGATCAACGCTGGTAAAGGCTGCCCGAGACTCTTTTTGAGCTGCGTGTTGCTGCCTGTTTGACAGGTAATCAGTACCCCGGCGAAGAAGGCAAAAAGAAAAGCGAGCCAGCCCATTGCTCAACAATACCGGCGCCATCTGAGGAATTCCTGAGTAGGGGTAGCCGGTCATGTTATTTTGGATCCGGCTCGAGACCGGAGTTTAGCTGGAGCCATTCGCGCGGCGATCCAATGGCACCCGAAGATAAAAGACCGAGCCTTTGCCGAGTTCGCTCTCGACATTCATCCCACCCCCATGCATCTCAGCTATCCATTTGGCTATGGATAGCCCGAGACCAGCGCCACCATGTTCGCGCGAGCGAGCCTTGTCGGCTCTCCAGAACCGGTCGAAGATATGTTGCAAGTCCACATCTGCAATGCCCATGCCGGTATCCGCAACCGAAATCACCGCCAATCCGTTTCGAGTGGCTGCCGTGACCTCGATTGAACCACCTTGGGGCGTGTACTTTGCCGCATTGTCCATCAGGATCAAAAGCGCACGGCGCAGTGCGCCGGCATCACCTTGTATCGGGATCGGAGCGTCTGGCACATTGACCGTGAATTCCAGGCCGTGACTCCGCGCCAGCTTTTCCCCTTGTTCCGCAGCGTCGCGGACAATGATCGAAGCATCGGCAGGCATCCAGTCTAGCGTCTCTTTACCGGAATCGGCTCGGGCCAACAGCATCATGCTGTCTACAACCTGCGACGTCCTCTCGGACTCTTGGAGGATGTCGTCCAGCGCTTCAAGATACTCCCCGGCGGGCCGGTTTCTTTTCCACACAGCAACCTCTGCAGTCGTTCTGATGAGGGCGACGGGAGCTCTCAGTTCATGCGAAGCATCCGCGGTAAACTGCTTGATTCTCCGGACCGAACCCTCCAGGCGGGAGAACATCTGATTAAGGGTCTCGGATAGCCTCTGAAGCTGGTCTCCTGTCTGGGGCACCGGTAAACGATCTGTCAAATTCTCAATACTTATGTGCTGCGCGGCGCGCGAAATCTCGTCAACAGGGTCCAGCGCGCGCTTGCTGATCCAGTAGCCGCCTATGCTTGCCGCAACCAGTAGCACCGGGGCAGCGAAGAAAAGCATCAGCCGGAACCATTCGAGCGCTTCAAACGCCTCGTGCATTGGAGCTGCTACTTGAACTGTATACGGCGTCCCATTCACCGTGACGGGCTCAGAGTAAAATCGCAGCGGATGCCGCTCAATGTCCAAGGTCTCGAATCGAGGCGCCGTCAGGTTTCCAGGCTTCGCGATCGGGACGTTGGTGTTTTCGAGAGCTACGGAACGGTACAGCCACTGTCCTTGTGAATCGCAGACCTGAAACAGATCACCTCCGGGGCCAAGAACAGAGTGTTCGCGAAACTCGTCCCGGATCTCCGGGATCGACAACGACGCGATTTGACGATTCATGAAGCTCTCAACACCGCGCACCCGGTCTTTCAGCTCGTCATCGATCGCGTGATATACGCTGGCGCGCATCGCGAACCATGCCGCAATGCTGAATACAGCAATCCCACACGCAAACACCAGAAAGTACCAGGCCGCTAAGCGGAATCCAATCGATCGCCTCTTCACGTGATTTCTTCTTCCCGGAGCGCGTAACCAATCCCGCGAATTGTGTGGATGAGCCTGCGGCTGCCGGCAAACTCCACCTTTATTCTGAGCTGGCGAATAAATACGTCCAACGTATTACTCTCGATGTCTCGATCATGGCCCCAAACTGCTTCGATTAGCCGACTTCGAGTGATTACGCGGCCGGTATTTCTCATTAGCAGATCGAGGAGCACGAACTCTGTCCGGGTAAGCGGCAGGACGACACCCGCACGTTTTACTTCGTGCGTTGCCGGGTCGAGCACAAGATCTCCGACGTGTAGCTCAGTACGCGGTTCTACCTGTTTCCTTCGCGCAAGCGCCCGGAGCCTTGCGGTCAGGACCTTGAATGAAAACGGCTTGGTGAGATAGTCATCGGCTCCTGCGTCCAGGCCAGTCACAATATCCTCGGCGGCATCTCGCGCGGTGAGCAGTAGGATCGGGGTGGTTATGCCGGCAGTGCGTACCCGGCGCACGATCGAGAAGCCGTCCATACCGGGAAGCATAACGTCAAACACAAACACATCGAATTCGCCGGATTGCGCCATCTCCAGCCCTTCGTTTCCGTCGAATGCAAGGATGGCGGAATGGCCCTGTTCGTCCAGCCCTTTCTTTAGCTGGCGAGCAAGTTTGCAATCGTCTTCGACTATGAGGATTCGCATCCGTTCGTCCTTGTAGTATGTCCCTTCCCGTCTGAGGAATGCCTGAGTTGGAGTGCTCCGCGCGGATACTCACGGAATCCTCAGATTCGTGCGGGAGACTGTTTAACGGGAGTCAAATGATCCGGGTCCTCAGCGCCGCTTTTTTATTGATACACCTAACGGCGAACGCGGAAGTGATCCGATTCGATGGCGCCGCGCCAGGAACTCTTCCGAAGGGTTGGACAGTGGCGATGACCCATGCCGGGGCTTCCCCTCGATGGGAGATCGTTCGTGACGAATTGGCGCCCGGCTCACGATTTGTGCTTGCGCAACTATCGCGCGACAAGACCGCTGGCAGATTTCCGCTGGCAATTTGGAACGGCCTCAGAATCCAGGATGGTGGCATCAGTGTTGCTTTTAAGGCCGTGGACGGTGCCGTCGATCAGGCCGCAGGCATCATATGGCGTTATCAAGACCCAAACAACTACTATATTGTCCGGGCAAACGCTCTCGAAAATAATGTGGTCCTCTATAAGGTCGAAAACGGGGTCCGGATTTCCATACCTCCGAAAGGGCTACCCTCGCGCTCCTACGGCGTGAAGCATCCTATCCCGAGTAGGCGATGGAACAATCTGCGTGTCACCTTTCAGGGCAATACATTCACTGTCTTTTTGAATGGAGAGCGCCTGTTCGAAACAGAAGACCGCACTTTCACAACAGCCGGCAAAACCGGGCTCTGGACCAAATCTGACAGTCTGACGTACTTCGACGAATTCACGGTTTCCGGCAAATGAGACAAAGGCTATGAACTAGGTCACACGAGAATAAGGTCAAATGCATACCAAATCAAAGGAGTGTTCCCCGTATGAACGAACGTAAACTGATTCCAGTTCTGTTGCTTATCGCTAGCGCTCCTGGCGCGGCATTGGCGCAGAACATGCCCGCAGACTACGCCAGTGTTTTGGAGACGATTGGAAAGCAGGGCGACTTCAAAGCGAATGTGTTTAAGATCAACATCCCGCGCAACGATCTGAAGGTCACGATTGATGGCATTGCCACGCCTACGCCCTTCGGCTTTGGAGGATGGCTTGCCATGACTAAAGGCGACAACGGCAACGACGTTATGATGGGCGATCTCGTACTGCTGGAAGACGAGGTGAATCCGGTCATGTCCGCCTTGCTCGCAAACGGACTGGACGTGACTGCTATCCACAATCACTTCTTCTTCGAAACCCCCCGGATTTTCTACATGCATGTGCATGGTCACGGCAAAGCGGCCGACCTGGCGAGAATGGCCAAACCCGCAGTGGATCTGATTGGTCATGGCTCATCCCGGCATCAGAGTTCTGCTACAGGCGGCCAAGCGAGCGTTTCAGCCGGACAAATCGATACAGCAAAGATCGCTGCCATCGCCGGGCATGAGGGCGAACAGAGCGGCCCGGTATACAAGATCACGGTCGGCAGGGATGATCTCAACCTGAAGGAGATGGGAGCGAAGATTAATACCCGGATGGGCCTGAACACCTGGGCGGCGTTCTTTGGCAGCGATGCCAATGCGGAGATCGCCGGCGATGTGGCGATGCTCTCACAGGAAGTAACGCCGGTTCTCAAAGCGCTTCGCGCGAATGGTCTGAACGTGGTCGCGATTCACAATCACATGATCGGCGGCCAGCCCATGATTTACTTCCTCCACTACTGGGGTACCGGACCAGCGGACAAACTTGCGAGTGGATTCAAAGCGGCGCTCAGCGAATTAGGAAAATCGGGAGCAGGTCAAGAAAAAGCGCACTGATCCAAGAGATAATCTGTGAATTGCGTTTGAGTCATTCCTGTTGCCGGTGGCCGCGCTCGCGTGCTGAAATGAGGTTACGATGACTCGGCGCTAAAATGACTACCCCCCTGAACAGGCCGGAAGATGTAGTCCAAAGGGGAATCCGCTCTTCCCTGATTGGCGCCGTAATTAATCTTTTACTTGCAGCGGCAAAATGCTTCGCAGGGATCGCCGGGCATTCGTTCGCCCTTGTCGCCGATGGCATTGAGTCGCTGGGCGACGTGGTGAGTTCGTCAGTGGTTGCCTTTGGACTGTGGTTTTCGATCAGGCCCCCGGATGAGGATCACCCGTACGGACACGGAAAGGCCGAGCCGATCGCGGCGATCGCCGTCAGTCTTGCACTCGCCGCTGCCGGCGTGTTGATAGCCGCGGAGAGCATTTCAGAGATCCGCACGCCTCACCAGCTTCCAGCCGCCTACACCCTGGGGGTCCTGATTTGTGTGGTTCTGCTGAAGCTTCTGCTGTCGCGTTACGTACGGTCGGTTGGGACGGCGATTGAAAGCACGGCGGTGAAAGCGGATGCCTGGCATCATCTCAGCGATGCGATCACTTCCGGGTTGGCTTTCATAGGAATTTCTATCGGTCTGATAACGCAAAACCCGGCGGCCGACGATTGGGCGGCTCTGGCCGCCTCGCCCATTATCATCTTCAACGGACTCCGGTTATTGCGCGCGCCGGTTGCCGAGTTGCTTGATGCCGCGCCGCCGAAGGAAGTGGAACTGCAAGTGCGCCAGATCGCTGGCTCGGTGGCAGGAGTGGTGGATCTGGAAAAGTGTTTTGTCCGGAAAACCGGCTTCCGGTATTACGTCGATCTGCACGTATTGGTCGCTGAGCATCTTACGGTTCGGGAAAGCCATTCTCTTGGGCATGCAGTGGAGGCAGAAGTACTAAACCACATGCCGCAGGTCTCGAGGGTTTTGGTTCATATCGAACCGGCCTAACTTGCCGCTCACACGTCTGACCGCTACCATCGTGTGGTGACCGTTCTCATCGGTGTGAATCCGATCCGCGAGGCCCTAAAGGCAGGCCGCCCCCTCGATCGTGTGCTGATTGCGAAAGGGGCCGGTGGACCCCGCATCCAGGAAATCGTCGGCCTCTGCCGCCAGAACGGGATCGCAGTGCGCTTTGAACCGCGCGATGTGTTGGAACGCGCTAGCGATAACCATGCCCACCAAGGCATAGTCGCCTATGGCGCGGCGGCGCAATACGCCAAAGCCGGGGAAGCAATCGAAAACGCCAAGCTCATTGTGGTGCTGGACGGCGTCGAAGACCCGCATAATCTGGGCGCCATCGTTCGCACCGCGCACGCCGCCGGAGCCGATGCCATTATGATTCCCGAGCGCCGCGCCGCTGGCCTGACTGATAGCGTAGCCAAGGCCGCCGCGGGTGCCCTGGAATATCTGCCGGTGGTGCGCATCACCAACGTATCCCGCACACTGGAAGATCTAAAAGAAAAAGGTTTCTGGATCTACGGCCTGGATGAACGCGGCGATCAACAATACGATCAAGTAGAATACGCCGTCCCTACCGCCATTGTCCTCGGCGGCGAAGGTAAGGGGCTGCATCAGTTAGTGCAAAAGCACTGCGATTATCTCATCCGCATTCCTCTAGCGGGCAAAATTTCGTCACTCAATGTGTCGGTGGCGGCAGGAGTCGTGCTATTCGAATGGAAAAGACGTCAGCCGGTGACAACATAGTAAAATTGAAATTCATGCGCATTTTAGCGGTTCTCCTGTACTCTGCGATTCTGTTCCAAGGCCAGGGATCGTTAGCCGCAAAGCAGTCTGTCCACGCCAGGCACGCGATGGTGGCCGCCGAAGAACCGCTCGCCTCCGAAGTGGGAGCGGCCGTTCTCAAATCGGGTGGTAACGCGGTGGATGCTGCTGTCGCGGCCGCATTTGCACTCGCCGTCACATTCCCTTACGCCGGCAATCTTGGCGGCGGCGGCTTCCTGCTGGCAAGTTTCGCCAATGGCGGCAACAGCTTCATTGATTTTCGGGAGCAGGCCCCAGGCAAGGCCACCCGCAACATGTATCTCGATCCAGACAGAAAAGTCACGAAGGACAGTGTGGAAGGTTGGCGCGCCAGCGGTGTCCCAGGCACTGTCCGGGGTCTGGAACTCGCGCATCGCAAATACGGACGGAAGCCGTGGCCGGAACTGATCGCCCCTGCCATCGCGCTGGCGAAGAACGGATTCGCTGTTCCGTATTCGTTGTCCGAGTCGCTAAAAACTTCCAGCGCGATCCTGTCGAAATTTCCGGAATCGAAGAGAATTTATCTGAACGGCGGCCCAGGTTTTGAAGCAGGCGCGCGCTTCGTGCAGTCCGATCTGGCCCGCACTCTCGAACGGATCGCCAAAAATCCCAGCGACTTTTACGAAGGCGAAACCGCCAAACAGATTGCCTCCGGAATGGCAGTCAATGGCGGATTAATTACTCTCGACGATCTCAAAAATTACAAGGCCGTCGAGCGGAAACCTCTATTGGGCAAATACCGCGGATACGATGTCGTCACCGCGCCTCCGCCCAGTTCCGGCGGCATCGGAATTCTGCAAATGTTAGGCATGCTGGAAGGATCGGGCTACGAAAAGACTGGAGCCGGGTCCGCCGCCACCATCCACTACATGGCCGAAGTGATGCGCCGCTTCTACGCCGACCGCAGTGAATATTTCGGCGACCCCGATTTCGTTAAGATTCCTGTCCGGGCGTTGCTCAATCCCGCCTACATTACCAAACAACGCGCCTCTATCGATCCAGCCCGCGCGACACCGAGCACCACAATCGGACCCGGCAAACTGGCCGGCTATGAGAGTTCCGAAACCACTCACCTGTCCGTCGTAGATAAGGACGGAAACGCCGTCTCCCTCACCTACACGCTCAATGGCGGTTATGGCAGCAAGGTAACCATTCCTGGAATAGGCGTGTTGATGAACAACGAAATGGACGATTTCGCCGCTAAACCAGGCACGCCCAACATGTTCAAACTCATTCAAGGCGAAGCGAACGCGATTCAACCCGGCAAGCGGCCGCTGTCCTCCATGACTCCCACTATTCTTCTCCGCGACGGTAAACCATTCATGGTGGTGGGCGGGCCGGGCGGATCGAAAATCATCTCGTCGGTTCTGCAAGTCATCTTAAACGTTGTCGATTTCGGCATGAATCCGCAGGATGCCGTGGACGCGCCGCGCTTCCATCATCAGTGGCAGCCCGATGTCCTCACGCTCGAAAAAGGATTTTCGCCCGACACCATCCAGTTGCTAGAATCCCGTGGCCACAAAATAGAGACCTCCAATTCGGTGGCACGGATCGAAGCCATCGTGGTGGACAAGGGTTGGTTGCAAGGCGGCGCGGACGGCCGCGGCTACGGCAAGGCAGAAGGCTACTGAACCAGGATATTTTCAATGAATCACGTCTTATCCACACACTTGTTCGTTCAACACCGGCTCACCGCGGTCTGGCTCGGCCGGATTTGGGATGCCGGTGTCCCCGCTGTAGAACTCTTCTGCGCCCGGGCTCACCTGGATTACCGGGACAAGGCGCAAATCGTGGAGCTGGGCCACTGGTTTCGCGATGCCGAGTTGAAGGTCCACTCCATCCACGCGCCGTTTTTCAGCGATACGAAATGGGGTCTCAGCGGCCCGCACTCCATCATCACCCTCACTGAGCCAACTAAGGCCAAGCGGATTGCGATGACTGACGAAATTAAGCGTGCTATCGAAATTGCCGAGATCATTCCGTTCCGCTACATAGTGCAGCATCTCGGCACTAGCAATGAAGAATACGACGAGCGGAAGCTGGATGCGGCCTTCACCGCGCTTGAAGAGCTAAGCATCTTCGCCAAGCAGAGGGGCGTGGAAATTCTTCTGGAGAACATCCCGAACAAGTTGTCCAGCGCCACGCGCCTGATGTCCTTCATTGAGATGACTCATTTGAATTTGAACTTCTGCTTCGATACCGGCCACGCCAACATAATGGAGACCGTGGAAGGCGAGTTCAACATCATGAAGGACCGCATCCGCTCTACCCACATTCACGATAATGACGGGCAAGAGGACAAGCACTTGTTCCCCTTCTTCTCCGAAGGCGGAACAATCGACTGGAGCAAGACGATGGAGCTGCTGGCGTCGCGGTCTAGTCAGTATCCGCTTCTGCTTGAGTTGAAGGAAGTGCCCGATATGGAGAAGCCTCTGGAAGCGGTCAAGCAGATTTTCGACAAGCTGGAAAATCTCGCCGTTCCGGAGCCTGTGCGATGAGCGACGCCCCGCGCATTGCCGTCTCCGATGCCGGGAAACACGTGGGCGAGGTTGTCAGCATCGCCGGTTGGCTTTACAATCTGAGAAAGTCCGGCAAAATCGTATTCCCTCAGTTGCGTGACGGCACCGGCATCATTCAGTGTGTGGCCGTGAAGGCCGATGTTCCAGAGGCTCTGTTTGAAACGCTAAAGGGTCTGACGCAGGAGAGTTCCCTCATTGTGACCGGCCGCGTGCGAGCGGAACAGCGCGCACAAGGCGGCTTCGAGTTAGACCTCACCGATGCGGAAGTGATCCAGCGCGTGCCGGAATCGGAACCCTACCCCATCACACCGAAAGATCACGGCACCGACTTCCTGATGGACCGCCGCCACCTGTGGCTTCGCAGCCGCCGTCAAAATGCGATCATCCGCGTGCGGCACGAAGTCATCAAAGCCATTCGGGATTACTTCGATTCCAACGGCTTCGTCTTAGTGGATACGCCGATCTTCACGCCCGCCGCTTGTGAGGGCACCTCCACGCTCTTTGAAGTGGATTACTTCGAGGACGAAAAGGTGTACCTGACCCAATCAGGCCAGCTTTACAACGAAGCGAACGCGATGGCGTTCGGAAAGGTCTACTGCTTCGGGCCAACGTTCCGCGCGGAGAAGTCGAAGACCCGCCGCCACCTCACAGAATTCTGGATGGTGGAGCCGGAGATGGCGTACGCAACTCTGGAAGACGTGAAGCGCGTAGCGGAAGAGTTGGTGGTGTTTGTGGTGCAGCGCGTCCTTGAGAATCGCCGTGCCGAGTTGGCCATTCTGGAGCGCGACATCGCCAAACTGGAAGCCGTGAAATCTCCGTTTCCACGTATGACCTATGACGATGCCGTGAAAAAGCTGCAAGAAAAGGGCAGCGGCATTCAGTGGGGCGGCGATCTCGGCGGCACCGATGAAACTCTGGTCAGCGACGGGCTTGACCGTCCACTCATGGTCGACCGTTATCCCACGCAGGTGAAGGCGTTCTATTTCCAGCCCGATCCGGAACGGCCCGAAGTGGCGTTAGGCGTGGATGTGCTCGCGCCGGAAGGCTACGGCGAAATCATTGGGGGCGGCCAGCGTATTCACGATCTTGACCTGCTGCTCAAGCGCCTGGAAGAACATAATCTTCCCAAGGAAGCTTTCGACTGGTATCTGGACCTACGCAGATACGGTTCCGTTCCGCACGCCGGCTTCGGCATGGGCGTTGAGCGCTGCGTGGGTTGGATCTGCGGATTAGAGCACGTGCGCGAGACCATCGCGTATCCCCGGATGCTTTACCGGACGCGGCCGTAATTAGCAATGCAACACTCCCGCATTGCAATCATTGGCGCACCCATGGACCTGGGCGCCGGACGCCGTGGTGTGGATATGGGTCCGTCCGCGCTGCGTCTGGCCGGAATGAACGAGCGCATCGCCTCGCTCGGCTACGAAGTGAAAGACCTGGGAAATGTGGTTGTGGGGCAGCGCGAAAGCCTTTCCGAGGATCATCATAAAACCCGCTACCTGCACCAGATCGCGGAGACCTGCGCGCGGCTTTCCGATCTTGTGGCGTCGGCCGCGTCGGAAGGCGCCACGCCTCTGGTACTGGGCGGGGATCATTCCATCGCGGTCGGCACGGTAACCGGAATGTCCCGATCCCTCAGAGAGCACGGCAAGAAGTTGGGCCTCATCTGGATTGATGCACATGCGGACATGAATACGCCGGACAGCAGCCCCAGCGGCAACGTGCATGGAATGCCGCTTGCTTGTTGTATCGGAATCGGGCCTGCCGAATTAACTCACTTGGGCGAATATTCGCCAAAGGTCGATCCCGCGAATGTGGCGCTGGTGGGTCTTCGCGATGTAGACCGCGCCGAGAATCCGTATGTACAGAGCACCGGTGTCCAGGCGTACACAATGCGGTCCATAGATGAACTCGGTTTGCAGACGGTAATCAAACAGGCAATCGAAATTGCCTCTAACGGCACCGCGGGATTCCATCTGTCTTTCGATATGGACGCAGTGGATCCGTCAGAGGCACCTGGTGTCGGTACGCCGGTCCGCGGTGGCCTCACCTACAGGGAAGCGCATCTGGTGATGGAGACCATCTGCGATTCCGGGAAAATGTTGTCAATTGAACTGGTGGAAGTGAACCCGGTGTTGGATGAGGCAAACCGGACAGCGATGTTGGGTGTGGAACTCGTGATGTCCGCACTTGGGAAGAGGATTCTGTGAAGCTTACGGTGGCGGTGATCTATGGCGGCAGAAGCGGGGAGCACGAAGTCTCCATCCGTTCGGCCGAGTCGATAATGAAGGCGCTGGATCCGGAGCGCTACAAGATCATTCAGTATTTCATTTCGAAAGAAGGACAGTGGCGCCCGCGCCCCATCGCGCCGGAGCCGAACCGGAACCCGGAGATTGATGTGGTCTTTCCCGTTTTGCACGGGACGTTCGGCGAGGATGGCACGGTGCAAGGTTTACTGGAACTGGCCGAACTTGCCTATGTCGGCCCTGGCGTGCTCGCGTCGGCGGCCGCGATGGATAAGGAGATGACCAAGCGCATCTGCCGCGACGCCGGTCTGCCAGTGGTCGAGTTCCTGGCTGTGACCGGCGCACCCGATCTCGACGCCATTGAGAAGACATTCCCGTATCCGCTGTTCGTGAAGCCGGCGAACCTGGGATCGTCGGTGGGAATTTCAAAAGCGAAGAATCGCGAAGAGTTGAAGACAGCCATAGAGAATGCCGCGCAATTCGATCGCAAGGTGATTGTGGAACGAACCATTGTGGGGCAGGAATTGGAATGCTCGGTTCTGGGGAACGGCGATCTCAAAGCTTCCATTCCGTGTGAAATCCTGCCCTCGCGCGACTTCTACGACTACGATGACAAATACGTCCTCAACAAAACAGAGTTCAAGATTCCGCCAAATCTGAGTGACGATCAAATCAGGGAAGTGCAGCGGCTTGCGGTGGGCTGCTATCAAGCTCTACAGTGCGAAGGGATGTCAAGGGTGGACTTCCTGCTGGAACAGAGCAGCGGGAAACTGTATATCAACGAGATCAACACCATCCCAGGCTTTACGTCCATCAGCATGTACCCCAAAATGTGGGAGCACTGCGGATTGCCCTATCCGAAATTGCTAGACCGGCTGATCGAACTTGCACTGGAACGGCACGCAGCGAAACGCACTCTGCGTTACACACGTTAGACTTAATAGAAGTGTTTTTTCCATTTATTACAGCATTTTTGATGCTGCTCGCGCCGGCGGCGGCCGATCCGTTGGACGAGCAACTCAAAAAGCTCGTGGATCTATTCAACATCGTACAGGCCGAAAACGCCGACCCGGTGGACGGCGCAAAAGCCTTTCACGAAGGCGCAATCCCTGGAATGCTGCGCCGGCTCGATCCGCACTCGGTCTTTTTCGATCCAGGCCAGTTCCAGCAGTTGCAGGAGATGGAGCGATCCACCCGGAAAGGCTTCGGCACAGTCGTGTCGTTGCTTCCCGGCCGTGTCATCGTGCTCCAGGCCTTGCCGGGGACCCCGGCCGCCAAGTCGGGAATGATTCCCGGCGACGAGATCATCGCGATCAACGGAATTCTGCTGAACCGTCTTGAAGTGGAGCAGCTTGTTCAATTGCTGACCGAGTCGAGACAACAGAAAGTAGGACTGGACGTCAGGCGCCCCGGCAGTCCCCGGACTTTGCAGTTCCTTTTGACACCAGAAGATGTGGACAGCCCCTCAGTGGACCGTGCCTTTTTCTTGAAACCCAATGTTGGTTACGTACGAGTGGGAAGCTTCGATAACGACACAGGAAAGCAGATCAAGGCCGCGATTGAGAAGCTTGGCGGCGCCAGTTTGAAGGGGCTCGTGCTGGATCTGCGCAACAATCCAGGCGGTGTTCTGCCGGCGGCGCTTGAAACCGCGGGTCTGTTCCTCAAACCAGGGCAGCGCATCCTTAGCATTAAGGGGCGTTCGGTCAAAGACGACGAAGCGAAGGTGAAGGAGACCGCCACGCCCTACAGCTTCCCTGTCTCGGTGCTGATGAATGGGAAAAGCGCCAGCGCCTCTGAGATTGTCGCGGGCGCGTTGCAGGATCACGATCGAGCGATCATTGTCGGCGAGCCAAGTTACGGCAAAGGTCTGGTGCAAAGCGTGTACCCTCTGTCTAACAACACTGGTCTGGCGCTGACAACGGCTTTCTACTACACACCGAGCGGCCGTTCCATTCAGAAGCACTTGGCGGGTGCATTGGACGAAGCCACTGCCGCGGGCCGCGCGGACAACTTGAAGATCTTCCACACCGATTCGGGGCGTGTGGTCAAGGGCGGCGGTGGCATCCAGCCCGATGAGTTGGTGTATCCGGCGAATGTGACGCGTTTACGCGCCGTATTGGATGCAACCGGTTCCTTCCCGATGTTCGCCACACAGTACGTCAAGAGCCACCAGGGGATCAAGCCGGATTTCGAAGTCCCCAGTTCTTTGCTGGATGAATTCCAGGTATTGCTCTCGCAAAACAACATCCGTCCCAGCGTTGGAGACTGGTCGCAAGAGCGCGACTGGATTCGCGAGCGGCTGCAACAGGAGATCCTGAACCAGGCGGTCGGTGTGGAAAAGGGTGATGAGGTAGAAGCCAGGATGGACCCGCAGGTTCAGGCGGCGCTGAAGGCGATTGGGGCACTGTAGATCACATCGTGTTTTCGGCAGTCAGGGCCGCTTGCCGGATTTCCATGCAGCCTCGGCCCGTGGGTAGCATTTTGCCTGGATTCAACTGGCCATCGGGATCGAACAGGTTCTTGAAACGGCCCATCATATCCAGGGTTTCTTCAGAGAATAAGTTCGTCATCAAATCCATCTTCTCCATGCCAACGCCGTGCTCGCCGGTGATGGACCCGCCAACCGAAATGCAGTAGTTCAGAATGTCTTCGCCCGCATCCTGCGCCTTCTTCAGGTCGCCGGGTTTCCGCGCGTCGAACAGAATGATGGGATGCATGTTGCCATCGCCGGCATGGAAGATATTGCTGATCGTAAGCCCGTACTTCGCCGCAACCTCGCCGATATGGCGGAGCGTTGGGGCAATCTTTGTCCGCGGAACCACGCCATCCTGCACGTAATAGAATGGACTGACACGCCCCACAGCGCCAAACGCGTTCTTTCTGCCTTTCCACAGCAGGTCGCGTTCTTCGGCGGAGCGGGCGACCCGGAATTCGCGCGCGTGGCAACTGGTACAGGCCGTGCGAATCTGCTCCACCTGTTCTTCCACCGCTTCCGTTAAGCCTTCCAGCTCGATCAGCAGCACTGCGGCCGCATCCATCGGATAGCCGGCGTGGGTTGCTTCTTCCACCATGCGCAGCATCACGCCATCCAGCATCTCTACAGCAACCGGAGTGATGGCCCTGGCCGTAATCTCCGCCACGGTCTGGCCGGCGTCATCCGTCGAATCGTAAACCGCGAGAATCGTTTTCACCACCTCAGGCTGCCGCATCAGACGGATAATCACCTTGGTCACCAGCGCCATTGTGCCTTCGGAACCGGTTAGCAATCCAGTCAAATCGTAGCCCGGCAGATCCTGCTCTTTGCCGCCGGTCTGGAACACCTCGCCGCCCGGCAGAATAGCTTCGAGTCCCAGGACGTGATTGGTGGTGACGCCGTATGCCAGCGTGTGGGGGCCGCCGGCATTCTCCGCCACGTTTCCGCCAATGGTGCAGGCCCTCTGGCTGGAAGGGTCCGGCGCATAGAAATACTGGCTCGCCTGCACGGCAAGAGTGATATCCAGATTCACAACGCCGGGTTCTACCACCGCTCGCTCATTGTCGAAATCGAGTTCCACGATTCGCTTCATGCGCGCAAACGAGATGATGATTCCGCCACAGCGCGGAATGGCGCCGCCGCTGAGGCCGGTGCCCGCGCCGCGCCCGACAATCGGAATCTTGTGCTCATGAGCGATCTTCAGGATTCCAACCACGTCTTCGGCGGACTTGGGGAACACAACCAGGTCCGGGCGCGACTTGTCCACCCCGCCGTCATACTCATAGAGCGCCAGATCTTCAGGACGGTCCAATACTAGCGTTTTTCCTACCAACTTCGTGATGGTTTCGGTGACGGCGGCCGGAATCATAACAGCGCTTTGATGGAATTCACGAGTTGCGGGTCCATCCATTCCTGGTTCGATATCAACTTCTGCACCACCTTCCCGTTCTTGTCGATGACGTAGGTTTCGGGCCACTTGTAGGTGCCGAAATCGCTGCTGATGTTGGCGTCGGGGTCCCGTGCCGTTTCAAAGGCGGGTTGATTCCGGCTTACGAATGTCCGGTAAGCCTTTTCATTCTTGTCCACGCTGACGGCAAGCACGACCACGCCCGAGCCCTTCATGGTGCTGGCGAATTGATCGAGCGACGGCATCTCCTGAATGCAGGGGGGGCACCAGGTTGCCCAGAAGTTTAGAACCAGAACTTTACCGCCGAAGTCCGAAACGGAAACCGTTCGCCCTTTGTCGGTAGTAATGGAGAAATTCGGCGCTTTATCGCCGGCATTCACTACGCGGTCGTGGAAAGCGTCCTTGAGCACCCACGCGAAGCCTATGAAGGCAACCACGATCAGTATTCGTAACATCCGGTCGGCTTTGGAATTTGGCATCTGAGATAATTTAAGAGTATCCGGTTCGCGGTGTTTTCGCATCTCTCAAGCCCGTACCTGCATCTAACAATATGAAAATGTTAATCACACGGAAGGCTGAGTTCTCCGCTTCTCACCGTTGCTACAACCCGCAATTCCCGGAAGAGAAGAACCGTGAGCTGTACGGAGAGAGCGCGGCCAGCCATGGCCACGGCCATAATTACGTGCTGGAGGTCACCCTGGCCGGAGAACCGAACCCGTTGACTGGCATGATCTTCGATCTGAAGCGCCTGAAGGAAGTGATCAACCGGGAAGTTCTTGAGCCAATGGACCATCGCTTTCTCAATTACGAGGTGCCTCCGTTCGATCGCGTGGTTCCGACGCCGGAGAACATTGCCAAGGAGGTCTGGAACCGGCTGGAGCCTCAACTCCGCTTCCCGAACGCGAAGTTGCACACGGTACGGCTGTATGAGACGGAAGATCTGTTCGTCGATTATCACGGGGAGAGCGCATGACACGGGTGACGCGCCGCTACCGGTTTTCCGCCTCGCACCGGCTGCATTGCGGATCCATATCGGAGAGGGAAAACGCCGAACTCTATGGCAAATGCAATCATCCGTTCGGCCATGGGCACAACTACATCCTGGAGGTGAGCGTTCGCGGTCCGGTGGACCCCAACACTGGACGTGTAACAAATATTGGTGAACTGGACGAGTACATCGAACGCAAGGTGATTCGTTATCTCGATCATCGGGATATGAACCGGGATATTTCCGATTTTGAGAATGTGGTTGCTACAACCGAGAATCTGTCCATAGCGATAGAAGGCCGTCTGCGTGAGGAGTGGAATCAACTATCCGGCACGCCGGCGCTGGATACTATCCGCGTTCAAGAAACGAAACGAAATATGTTCGAGATACGGGATTTATGAAAAAAGCCGCTGTGAAGGTTTTAACGCCGAAACGTAGCGCGGATGGGACGATCGCCGCGAATATGCGGGAGATTCTTGCCGATCTTGGAGAGGACCCCAACCGTGAGGGCTTGATTCGAACGCCAGACCGGTCTGAGAAGGCATTGAAGTTTCTCACCGGCGGCTACCGGATGAAGCTCGATGAGATCGTGAACGGCGCACTCTTCAAGGTCAAGTACGATGAGATGGTCATCGTGAAGGATATCGAGTTCTTCAGCATGTGCGAACACCATATGCTGCCGTTTTATGGCAAGGTTCACGTCGCCTATCTGCCCACCGACCATGTCATCGGGCTGAGCAAAATCCCCCGCATCGTGGATATGTTTGCCCGCCGGCTGCAGGTACAAGAACGGCTCACGCAAGAAATTGCGGAGACCATCCAGAGCGTGCTGGAGCCGAAGGGCGTTGGAGTAATCTGTGAAGCCCGCCATTTCTGCATGATGATGCGCGGAGTGGAAAAGCAGCATTCCGGAACGGTCACCAGCGCGATGCTCGGCGCCTTCCGCGAACTCAAGGAAACCCGCGATGAATTCCTGGCGCTGGTCAGTAATCGCTTCTCAACATTCTAGTCTGAGGTCCAGTTGACACCTTTGCTACGATAGGCTCGATGATCGAAAATTTCCGTCTGTTTGAGGCTGGTCCAGATCCGTTTGGCCGAACCTGGAGTGTGGAATTCCGATGGCAGCAGACCGCAATTTCCATTCGTCACAGCGACTCGGTGGACGTAAAGTTTCAGATCGCGCAAGGGGAGGACGTTCAGGAAAAGGTGATCGCCCTGATGCTTCCCGACCTGATGGCGCTCAGCAGGAAAGCGGGCCGGAATATCAGTGACGCATGGTGCATGAAACTCGCCGCGTTTCATCTAAAGCACATGATCGAGACGGACGAAGATATGGAAAAGACGCTTGTCACCGCGTCACTGGAAGACCTGGAGCGCGCAAACGCAACCCTGGAAGAACCTGTTCAGTCTACCAGCTAGCACCTGAGTAGAATGTATTTTACTGAACCTTAGAAACAACAACATCTGAGTACTATTGAGGAGAGCCGTATATGGAATGTCCTGTCTGTGACAGCGTGATCGACGCCGAAGAAGAGGAACTGGACGAAGGCGACGAACTAACATGCGAGGAGTGCGGCGCCAGTCTTACGGTTGTTGGAAAGAATCCGATCGAAATCGAGCCTACCGCCGAGGAGGATGAGGACGAAGACGATGATAAGGATGACGACGACGCCGATGAAGATGAGGAAGAAGACGAGGAAGAAGAGGAAAGCGAGTGGAAGTAAGCTGGCCGGCGCAGCCCTTCTACTGTTGTTCCTATTTACAATACCGGCAAGCGCGGACAAGAAACCGAAAAAGGCCAGTGAAACAGGCCAGCCATTCGCAGTGATCGCCGGAACAGTGTTCCGGCCGCCGGGCTTTGCGCTTCCAGGAGCCGGGATTCAGATTGTTCCGGATTCGGAGGGGAAACCGAAGAAGATCACAGCTGTTTCCGATGGCCGAGGCGAGTTTGCGGTCCGTGTGTCGTCCGTACCCCTGCGGTATACCGTCAGCGTCCAATGTAACGGCTACCAGTCTCAGCGGAAAACGGTCCAGATCGAAGGGGAACAGCGGAAAGAACTCACATTCCAGCTTGAACCGGAAGCGAAGTAAACTGAAGGAACCATGAAACGGTTAATGCTGCTCTTGACGATGTTCGTTGCGTTGGCACCTCTCGGCGTTGTTTCCGCGCAGAACAATCGGGACGACGCCGTTGTCCGGTCTGTACAAGGTTCGGTGACCGATGCGACGGATAAGCCGGTGGAAGGCGCAGTGGTGCAACTCAAGGATACGAAGACGCTGCAGGTACGTTCCTTTATTACCAAAGCCGACGGCATGTATCACTTCCACGGCCTAAGTTCCAATGTGGATTACGAACTCAAGGCGGACTACCAGGGCGCATCGAGTTCCAATAAGACTCTTAGCTCCTTTGATGGCCGGAAGCAGGCTGTGGTAAACCTGAAGCTGGAAGCGAAGAAGTAGCCAGGAGTTTGTTACATGCGATTGCTTGCCGCTTGGTTTCTTTTTGCCGTTTGCGCGTTGGCTCAAAACTTTCCGATTGGATCGAAGATCGCGGAAATCACCGTCCAGCAGGACGGGAAGCCGGTTGTGATTTCACCGGCCAAAACGGAGGCGACGGTCTTGATCTTCACCTCCATCCAGTGTCCAATTTCCAATAGCTACAGCGACCGGATGAGTTCGCTGTATAAGGACTATTCTGGCAAGAACATCCAGTTGGTATTCGTGAATGCCAATGTGAACGAATCGCCGGCCGAGATTGAACAGCATGCCAAGGCAAACCGGTTTGCGTTTAAGGTGTACAAAGACCTCGGGAATGTACTCGCGGATAAGCTGGGAGCCACGGTAACGCCGGAAGCGTTCGTATTCGACAAGGCGGGCGTGCTGCAATATCACGGGTACATCGACGACGCGGCCAATCCCGCGCGGGTGCAGGTGAATGGTTTGCGGAATGCGATCGATGCGGTGCTGGCAGGCAAGCCGGTCCCGATGAAAGAAGCCCGGTCGTTCGGCTGCACGATCAAACGGGTGAGGAAGCGCGCGACATGACAGCGCTGCTGGTTGCGCTTGCGCTATTTGCCGCTGGAACCACGAATAAGCTGATTCCGGTGGATGAAAGCTCGTATGCGCAGTTGATCTCCTCGAGCAAAGGAAAAGTCACACTGGTCAGTTTTTGGGCTACGTGGTGTATCCCGTGCCGGCAGGAGCTTCCGCAGTTAATCCAACTCCAGAAGAAGCTGGAGCCGAAGGGGCTGAAGCTGGTGCTGATCTCCGCCGACGACATCGACAGTGAGGCCGAGTCTCGCCGGTTTCTTGTTGGCAAAAATGTTACCCTGCCGTCCTATCAGAAAAACGTGAAGAACGACGACAAGTTCATCCAGTCGCTCGATCCGAAATGGAGCGGTGCTTTACCTGCTTTGTTTTTGTATGACCGCAACGGGAAGAAAGTGAAATCGTTCATCGGCGAGACCGCGATGGCCGACGTTGAGACTGCGGTTAAGAAACTGCTTTAAGCAGGCAGGCGAAGCCGGCTGCTCCTGCAATTACCCACACTGTTTCAATCTTCGTAATAACCAGCAGGATAAACGAGACGATCAGAATCGCGAGAGGCAGCCATCCTGTGATGGCGTCCATCGCCAGCGGCTTGGCTGAACTCAAGATCAGGCCGGCGCTTGCGAGGACCACTGCCTGCAAGGTGCTTCGGACGCGTGGATGTTCAGCGCTATTTCCTATATAACGCAGTATGGGGACAATCAGGAAGGCCGGTGTGATCATCGCCAGCCATCCGGCGATTGCACCCGGCAGACCGCCAACGAAGTAGCCGACGCTGACCACATAGATCCCCATCGGCCCTGGAGCGCTTCGGCCAGCGACGACCGCCGCGTTGAGTTGGCGGTCAGTCAAAATCTGACGCCGGACTACCAAATCTTCACGGAGGACCGGCAGCGACGAGGGTCCGTTGAAGGACGTTATTGTCGCCTTTAGGATCAGGAAATACAGGAGCAAGACGTTCATCGCGAGCCCTGCCAGAAGAAGCCAACTACAGCGGCGATTCCGACGATGGGAATGGGTGGCACGCCGAACCCGAGCGAGAGGACCATCGCGCCTGCGACCAGCACCAGGGTGCGGAGCCAATTGCGCGAGAGCGCATCCGGCTGGATGAGAAGCCACGCACCCGCGATGATAGTGCCGACCACGGCGGCCATGGCTCCGATGATGGCGGCTTGCCCCAGGCGGCTGGTGTAGATGGCGAGATACCCGAGCGTGAGCAGGATGACGACGATGGACGCCGGGAGCGAGCTCGCAACGATGGCGGCGATGGCGCCTGGCCAGCCGCGCAGATACCAGGCGGCGGCGCTGAACAGCGCGAAGAGATTGGTGCCGGGCGTAACGCGGGCCAGCGCGTAACAAAGATCGAACTGGTGTTTGCCGAGCCAGCCACGCTCTACCACAATTTCCTGGCGGAGCAACACCGTGGCAGCGGCGCCGCTGCCGAACGTGAGGTTACCAACACGGAAGAACGTGTTTGCGATGCTGCGAAGCGACGGCTCCGGCACACTTACTCTCCTCTAACCAGGTCTTCAAAAGTTTCGCGTTTTCGAATGACGCGCCAGGTGTTTCCTTCCACTAGAATTTCCGGTACGCGCGGCCTTGAATTGTAATTCGAGGACTGGACGAAGCCGTATGCGCCAGCGGTGGAAACTGCCATGAGCGCACCGGGCATCACGGGCGGCATCTCACGGTTGCGAGCCAGGAAATCGCCGGTCTCACAGATCGGGCCGACTACATCGGCCAAAATGCTCGCCGATCCGTTTGGCTGCTGAACAGGCAGGATTTCATGATGCGACTGGTAGAGCGCGGGCCGGATGAGATCGTTCATGGCGGCATCCACGACGATGAATTCTTTCCGCGGCGTGAGCTTGCGAAATAACACTCGCGTGAGCAAGACGCCGGATTCACCGACGATGCTGCGGCCGGGCTCCATCATGACGGTGAGATTGTGCCCTTCTACTTTCTGCCGCATGGCATTCACTACGTCCGTAATGCACGGTGCTTTGTCCTGCGGCTTGTAGGAGACGCCGAGGCCGCCGCCGAGATCCAGATGGGTGATGGGAATCTGGTTGGCGCGCAAACGGCTAACCAGGGCGAGCATTTTGTCGACTGTTTCCATCATGGGGTCCGTGTCGAGCAACTGCGATCCAATATGGCAGCTTACTCCATCCAGCGCCAGATGACGAAGATGTTTGGCGCGCGAGTACACGCCTTCCACCTCCGAAATATCGACGCCGAATTTGTGCTCGCGCAGACCGGTGGAAATGTACGGATGGGTGGATGCGTCCACATCCGGATTCACTCGCAGAGCAACCTTGGCGACGACTCCATGTTTTTCCGCGAGTTGGTTGATGAGTTCGAGTTCGGCTTCGGACTCTGTGTTGAAGGTGTGAATCTTACTCTCAAGCGCGTATTCAATTTCTTCCCCGGTCTTGCCAACGCCGGAAAAGACTACCTTGGCTGGATCGCCGCCGGCTTTAAGAACACGGTATAACTCGCCGCCGGAAACGATATCGAAACCCGCGCCTGCTTCGGCGAGAAGACGGAGCAGGGACAGATTCGAGTTCGCTTTGACGGCATAGCAAATTTGATGCGGAAGTGTTCCGAACGCCCGATCATAGGCTTGATACCGCTCCAGGATGCCGCTTGCGGAGTACACGTAACACGGCGTCTTTTCCCGCGCGGCGATTTCGGCCAAGGAAACCTGGTCACAATAAAGTGTGTTCTGTTGGTAGTAATATCCCATTAGATAACTTTCAACGCAACGATCGTCTGGTCGTCGGTCATAGGGCCACCGGCGGTCCAGCTATCGACGTCCGCGAGTACCGCGTCCACTATCTGCCGGGTCGACGCGCCGCAATTGGCGGCGAGGACTTTGAAGAGACGCGAACCACCATACTCATCGCCGGCGGGATTCTGCTGGTCCTGAATGCCGTCCGAATAAAGCAGAAGCACGTCGCCGGGTTCGGTCTTGATGGTTACCTCGTCGTATTCGCGCTCGTCAAGAAGACCGAGCGGCACGCCTTCGATTTTGGTTTTCACGCGGGTTCCGTTGCGGCAGAGCATGGGCGGGATGGAACCGGCATTTGCCATGGTCAATTCGCGGCCCTTCTTATCCCAGTGGAGCAACAACAAAGTGACATACTGCGCGTCTACTTTCCGTTCCAGCAGAACCTCATTTAAGCGCCTCATCAACTGCGCGGGGCGGCTCATGCGAGGCGCAAGAGTGCGGAGCAAACCATTGACCAACGCACCGTACAGAGCGGCGGCCGCGCCTTTGCCGCTGGAATCGCCGAATGCGATCACGGCGTACTCGTCGCTTTGGTCGAAGAAGTCGTAGAGATCTCCGCTGATCTCACGCGCGGGCCGCAGGCCGATGGCGATCTCCAAGCCGGAAATTTCAGGAGCTTCGCGCGGCAGCAGAATGGATTGCACTTTGCGCGCGGCTTTTAGATCCTGCTCCATGCGCTGTTCCCGCTGGGCGAGTTCCTCATAAAGACGGGCATTCTCCACCGAGCTTGCGATCTGCGGGGCGAGCAGCGTGAGAGTGCGGACATGCTCTTCGGTGAAGTAGCCGATGCGCTCACTCTCGAGATCGAGGACGCCGACCACGCGGTCCTGCACGATCAACGGAACCGCGACCTCCGACCGGATGTCGGGATGCGACGCGATGTATCGCGGATCGGTCAATGTATCTTCCACGCGAACGGCTTCGCGATGTTCGGTGGCGGCTCCGGTGATACCCTTGCCGATTGGAATATTGTCGAGCAGCACGCGCTGATCGTACCGCTCACTGAACCGATGGCGCAGCACTCTCTGTTCGGCATCGACCAGTAAAATGCTGAACGCATCATAGTTGATCAGCGCGCGAATTGCCTTTGCGATTTTGCCCAGCAGCTCATCCAGTTGCAGAATGGAGGAGAATTCCTGCGAAAGGTGAGCCAGGATCTTCGACGTGCGGTTCTGGCGCTGCACCCGCTGATAGAGGCGCGCATTGTCAATGGACGCGACGACGCGGGCCGCCAGCAGGCGCAACAGAGCGGCGTCCTGCTCAGAGAACGCGTGCTCGCGCGTGGACTGAATATCGATAACGCCGACCAGCTTGCCGCGAGCGATCATGGGAACCGAAAGTTCGGCGCGAACGGCATCCACTGTACTGATGTAACGCGAATCGGCGCGGACATCCGGCGCGAGGATGGTCTCGCGAGTTGCGGCCGCGGTTCCAGTGAGACCCTGGCCAAGCTGGATGACGACGTTCCGTACTATTTCATCGCGATGGCCGCGCGCGTAACGGATGAGCAAACCCTGTAGTTTTTCGTTGTAAAGAAGAAGCGCAAACAGGTCATGCGGAATTACCTTGTGGACGAAATCGGCGACCGCGGGAAGGAGCCGGTCGAGATCGAGCGTCTCCGACGTGACGGCGGAGACTTCGAGCAGGAAGTCGAGAAGTTCCGCGCGTTCCTTGAAACGCACCGCCGCTTTGCGTGTGGTGGCCGCCATGCCGGAGGTCTTCAATATCCTGCAGGCGCACCGGCCTGTCCTGTTGCCGCTTCCACAATCTTGACACTGGCGCTGGCGCCGATGCGGGTTGCTCCGGCGGCTGTCATTTTCCGCAGATCTTCGAGGGTCCGGATGCCTCCGGAGGCCTTGACGCCGATTTTCGGACCAACCACCATGCGCATCAAGGCTACATCGTGGGCTGTTGCGCCGCTGGCGGCAAAGCCAGTGGATGTTTTGACAAAATCGGCTCCTGCGAGTTTGGCAAGAGTGCTGGCGACCGCTTTTTCATTGTCGTCCAGCAGAGCGGTTTCGATGATCACCTTCACAATGGCCCCATTTCGATGACTGGCTTCCACCACGGTTTGAATATCGAGTTTGACGGTTTCGTGATCGCCGGATTTCAGAGCGCCAATGTTGATCACCATGTCGATTTCTTGCGCGCCCACGCGAATGGCGGCTTCGGTTTCCGCACGTTTGATTTCACTGGACGTGGCGCCCAAGGGGAAGCCGATGACGGT
>JBBPYD010000049.1:0-32636 GCA_038200305.1 Bryobacterales bacterium | reverse complement strand
GCTCGGGCTGTCCTGCGATGCAATCGGCCAGACGAGCCGCGCTGAGTCTCTACTGCGCGATGCGGTGGAGATCCATCGCAACGCGTCTACCACGGAAAAACTTGAGCTCGCCGGAAGCCCGGATAATCTCGCGAAGTTTTACACCGCGCATGGGCGGTACGCGGAAGCTGAACCGCTCTTTCAGCATTCGCTTGAAATGGTAGGACGCATCGTGGGCGAGCATGACCTGGGCTACGCCGTCTGCCTTCAGAACTTGGCCACCATGCACCGCATGGCGGGCAATGGCGCGCGGGCGCAGCCGTTGCTGCGAAAGGCCGCCGTGATTGATGAGGCCGTGCTCGGGTCCAGGCATCCGCTGGTTATCATGATTCTAAGTGAGCAGGGATTGGTTGCACTTAGGGAAAAAGACTACACTGCGGCGGCGTCCTATCTTCAGAAAGTGTACGATCTCTCCCGTGAGGTGTACGGACCGGATCACCTCAAAACTATCTTTGCCGAAAGCAACCTGGCCTTGAGCTTTACGCGAACCGGTAAGCTCGAACTGGCCAGGAAGATGCTGAACCACGTGCTGGAGACGGAAAGGAACTCGCCCGATGTGTCGCCACACGAATTCGCGCGAAGTCTGACGAATTCCGCTGAGCTAAGCACGATGTTGCAAGACACCAAACAGGCGGAAGCATATTACCGTGAGGCGATTCCCATCTGGCGTAGCATCGCAGCGGAACATGGTGATGAGCTTGGGACCGCGTTACAAAAGTACGCACGCGTGTTGAAGGCCGGACAACATAAAGGAGAGGCGCGCAGCATTGAGAAGGAAGCGAAGGCATTTCTCGGCGCCCGAGCCGTGTCCACGCAATAGAGATCACTTTCCCGCGCCGGGGGGCGCCGGTTGTTTGGATTCCTTTTCTGCTACAGGGACCGGATCGACTTTGAAACCTTCGCGGGCCACGTCGCCTGGGTTGACGATGATAGTCTCCCCTACTTGCAGGCCGCTAACAATCTCCAGACGGTCGCCGTAATCCCGGCCGACATCGATTTTTTGCAGATGTACGCTGTGATCCGGGCGGACCACGGCAACCTGGGCTCCATCGGAGCGGACGATCAGAGCGTCGCTCGGCACCAGCAGCGGCGGCTCGGTCCGGGCGGTGCTTAGGTCCACTTGGGCGTACATACCGGGTAGCAGTGCGTTGTCCGCATTCGGCACGTGGACTTCCACCAGCAGTGTGCGGCTGGTGGGGTCGAGCGAATTCGCGCTCCGCGCGACAGTGCCCCGGAAGCTGCGTCCTGGCAAGTTGGAAACGGACACCAGCGCCGGTTGGCCGGGACGTATGGAATTGGCATGTGTCTGGGGGACGTTCACGTAAATGCGAAGCGTGCCGGTCTGTGCGATCCGGAACAGAAGCGTGCCGCCGGCACTCACCAGCGCACCCACGTCCACGTTGCGCAACGTGATCACGCCGTCGAAAGGCGCCCGCACCACCCGGTAGCTCTGCATATTTTCGAGGCGCGCCAGGTTTGCCTGCGCCGCGGCAACATTGCTCCGCTGGGCGGCAGCGGCCTTTTCAAGCGCCTGGACGCTCGCGATCTTCGATTGATATTGAGCCTGATATTGATCGTTTTCCTGCCGCGAGACCGCTCCCTTGGTGACAAGAACGCTCCAGCGCTGGGCGGTCATGCGGGAGAGTTCCAACTCCGAGGCGCCCTGGTGGATATTGGCGAGTGCCTGGTCCAGAGCGGCTTGCGCCTGCTGTACATTGGCCTTCGATTGCCGAACCTCGTCTTCCAATTCGGGCGCGTCGATTTCAGCTAAGGGTTGGCCGGTCCGGACCCGATCGCCCATGTCCACCATCCGGCGCAACACGTATCCCTGGGCTCGGGCGAGGATGGGAGCCTCCGTAATGGCCTGGATGCTGCCGGGCAGTTCCAATCCACTTTGACGCGAGGAACGCCCCACCTGCATCACTTCCACACGCGGCAGAGCCTGCTCTTGTTCGTGCGCTTCGCTGACGATCAGCCCCATTCGCTTGTGAAGCGGAATATATCCGGCGAAGAAGGCCACAACGATGAGAGCCGCCGTTGCTAACAAAATGACCCAGATCGTGAGACCGGACGGGTGCCAGAGCTTGAGCGGAACCCCGTCTTGCGAAGAGCCGTGGGCCGGCCCTCTGAGTTCGTCGAGTTGCCGCTTGAGGTCCCGGTTTTCCTTGCGTAGGATCTCTTCCGGTGTCTCTATCTGAGATCCAGGTTGATCAGGTTCGGTGTATCGCATCAGACGGTCAAAAAAGGTTCCCGCTCCCGCTCTATCAATTGGCGTTCGTGATCCACCGGAGGTTTCGTCCGCAGGTAACTATAAATAATGGGGACCACGAACAGCGTGGTGACCGTGGCAAACATCAGGCCGCCAATCACCGCGCGGCCGAGAGGGGCATTCTGCTCTCCGCCTTCCCCCATGCCCAGCGCCATGGGAACCATGCCGAGAATCATCGCCGCCGCCGTCATCAGCACCGGCCGCACGCGGGCATAGCCGGCAGCGAGCATGGCTTCACTGGCGGACGGCACAGCTTGCCGCTGATCGTTGGCGAACGTGACAACCAGGATGCTGTTGGCCGTCGCAACGCCAATGCACATGATGGCGCCCATCAGCGAAGGGACACTCAGGGTGGTGCCGGTGACGAACAGCATCCACAATATTCCGGCCATCGCACCCGGCAGGGCCGTGAGGATGATGAAAGGATCCAGCCACGACTGGAAGTTCACCGTCATCAGCAGGTAAACCAGCACCACAGCGAAGATCATTCCCACCGCCAGCCGGAAGAAGGACGATTGCATGGTCTCAATCTGTCCGCGTAACGCGAACGTGGTTCCGCGTGGCAAATGAGGTTCTTCGTCCCGCATGATTTTTTGAACGTCTGCGCCCACACCACCCAGATCCCGCCGGTCTACATTTGCATACACGTCAAACACAGGCGCGACATTGTAGTGATTCACAATCACCGGGGTGTAAGACCGTTCAACGCTGACCAGATTGGACAGGAGTTGAATGCTGCCCGCAATCGCTCCGGGATTTCCGTAGGCTTGAGAGGAGCCGCTGGGCGAGGCGCCGACGAAACCATTCCCGCCAGCGGATGCGCCCGCTTGCGAACCCGGTGTAGTGGTGTTCACAGAGTTGGCCGCCACCGATATCGGCGTCCGGAGTAAGGCATCCAGCGAGTCAATCCGGTATTGAGGCGTTTGCACGCCAACGCTGTAGTTGACGCCGTTTGACCAGTTCATCCAAAAATTGGGCGCCACCGTGTTGCTGCCGCTGAGAGAGATCAGCATGTTGCTGGTCACGTCGCGTTGGGTCAAACCTAGTTGCGAGGCTTTGACCCGATCGACGTTCAGACGGATCTCCGGCTGCGCGGCCACCTGGTGAACGTGAACGTCGGCGGCGCCGGGAATACGCGCAATCTTTTCAGCCAGCTTCTGGGCAATCTTGTAATTCGCCTCTGCGTTTCGCCCAACCACCTGCAAGTCAATGGGCGCAGGCAGGCCAAAGTTCACAATCTGGCTGGTAATGTTGGCCGGCTGAAAAAAGAACGTCATATCCGGGAATCTTTGGCGCAGGCGCTTCCGGAGCAACACTTCGTAATTCCGGGTGGAGCCGTGATTTTCTTTATTCAGCGAAATCAGAATCTCGCCGTCGGCGGCGGAGATGGTGGGATTGTCTCCCTGGGCGATTGCGGGCCAACTGTTCGGTATTCCGATGTTGTCGATGAGCATGTCGATCTCATTCGAGGGAATCACGGCCCGGATTTCGTGTTCGAGCGCGGCGAATCTTACCTCCGTCTCTTCAATCCGTGTGCCTGCCGGACCGCGCGCATGAAGCCGCATCTGGCCGGAATCCACGTTGGGGAAGAAATCCTCGCCGACGAGCCATGCCAGCCCGAGCGACGCCACGGAAATCGCCATGAAACCCGCCAGCACCGGCCCGCGATGATGCAGCGACCAGTCAAGCAGGCCAATATAGCGAAAGCGGAGCCTTTCAAACAAGGTATTGAATAGGTTGTGAACGCGCCAGATCATCCCCTTACCTCCGCCGCTCCCCTCCTGGTAAAGGTGAAGCTCAGACCCAAGCAGATAAGCCATCATCGTCGGGACCAGGGTGCGGGACAGCAGGTACGAAGAGGCAATGGCGAACACAACCGCCATGGCGAGCGGCGTAAACAGGTACTTCGCCGTTCCAGTGAGCAGCAATACCGGGACAAATACAATGCAAATCGAAAGGGTTGCCACAAAGGTGGGCACGGCGATCTGCGAAGCGCCGTCGAGCACCGCGCGAATAAGCGGCTTCCGCATGGCGATGTTCCGGTGCGTATTCTCAATTTCGACGGTGGCGTCGTCCACCAGAATGCCCACTGCCAGGGCCAGCCCCCCCAGCGTCATCACGTTGATGGTCTGTCCCAAAAGGCTCAGGATGCAGAGGGAGGAAAGAATCGAAAGCGGAATCGAGATACAGACGATCAGGGTGCTTCGCCAACTCCCCAAAAACAGCAGAATCATCAGGCCGGTGAGGCAGGCCGCAATCAGCGCTTCCCGCACCACGCCCTCAATGGAAGCCCGGACGAAGATCGACTGATCCGCCAGCGCCACCACCTTCAGATCCTGTGGAACGTTGGCGAGAATCTTGGGAAGAGCGGCCTTTACCGAGTTGACGATCGAGAGCGTGGATGCTTTTCCGTTTCTGGTGATGGTAATCAGAACGCCGCGCGATCCGTTGGTGCGGACAATATTGTTCTGGACGTTGAAGCCGTCGCGAACCTGTGCGACATCCTTGATATAAACCGTCGCGCCATTCACGGTTTTAATGGGCACGTTATTCAAGTCGTCCAGCAGGATCGGGCTGCTGTTCACCCGGATCTGATACTCGGTCCCCGCCATCTTTGCCGTCCCCGCCGGCAGGATCAGGTTCTGCAGGTTCAAGGCGTTCGAAACGTCAATCGGTGAAAGCTGTTTGGCGTAGAGCTCGTCCAGATTCAAGTCCACCATCACCGCCCGCTGCTTGCCGCCAAACGGATACGAAACCGAGGCTCCCTGGACGGTGCCGAGCGGGGTCCGGATGAAGTTATTACCTATGTCGAATATTTCGTGCTCGCGCAAGGTTTTGCTGGAAAGGCCAAGCTGCAGGACGGGGACGCTGGCCGCATCGTACTTCAGGATGTTGGCTGGAAACATGCCGGGCGGCATCTGGCGCAGCGAGGTTTGCATGGTCGCGGTCACCTGGGCGACAGCCATGTCCACCTTGACATTGGGATGGAAATAAATCCTGATAGCCGCGTAGCCGTTGTACGCCTGCGATTCAATGTGTTCGATGTCGTTTACGTTCGAGGTGAGGATGCGCTCGAAATTGGTGACGACGCGCTTTTCCATCTCCTCCGGCGACAGGCCCGAGTACACCCACAGCACACTCACGATGGGAATGTCGATGTACGGGAAAATATCCACGGGCATGGTGCCGATTGCTGTCCCGCCGAGGATGGCTATCAGGATAGACATCACGACGAAGGTATACGGGCGGCCAAGAGCTAGCCGGACTATCCACATAATTATTTTCCCAGCAGTGGAGGGTCTGGAGGGCGGAAGAACTCCTTACATCCGGCATTCTATCACCGGCGTTATTGGTTCCGTTCGCGGAATACACATACCTCGACGTCCCGTCGGATTTCAGTCCATCTGGACTCGCCAGTGATAACGCGATAGCCGGCCGTCTGTGCAGTGCCGAGGCAAGCGCGATCAGCAAGCGAAATCCCGGGATGTATAAAATCGGTTGAATGGAACGCTTCCATCAAGCCGAATGGCAGCACCATGAGATTGATCGCTTCCAATGCTTCGAACGCAACGTCCTTCGGCATCCCGCGACCCATAAGCTTCTTCAAAACTTCAGCGAAATTCACTGCACTAATCAGGCCATGGGGAATGATCTTCCGGAGCCTGTCGGCTCCGCGTTCATTGCCGAGGAAGGCAAGGACAGCGGAGGCATCCAGCAGGTCCGCGGTGCTATTCAATTTCAGCTTCTTTGCGCCGTTCCTCAAGCAGTTCGTCAACCATGGACGGGTCGCCGGGCTTTACATAGCGGAAAACAAGAAGCTGCGCACGACGCAGTCCTTGTTCTCGGGTTTCGACTACCAGTGTCCCGTCATCGGATTCGCGTACAATCAACTGCGTGGATGGCTGGACATGGAAACGTTTCCGCCAATTGGCTGGCAGCATGACTCTTCCCTGGTTATCGACTTTACAGGTAAGATGTGGCATATGTCCCTAGTTTACCATGCATTCCCTGCATTCGTTTGACGATCTCCATGCCGGGAAATCGGTCCAACGCTGCGGACACTGTTCGGAAAGGTGATGCTCGGTGGACATCCGGCATCCTATCACCGGAGTTCAGCGTGAACGAGCCATACCACTGCCTACTCGGAAACCGTATTAGCTTTGCCGCAGCACCCATCGCACTGCGTTATGTTGCAGCTTCACGTACTCAGGATTCCAAAGCACCGTCAGCAGGTGGCCGGGGGAGAGATAGCAAACGCGGCCTTTGCCGTAATCGTAAGCCCAGCCTGCCGGGGCCGTAGTTCCCTGTTTACCGTATGCGAGTCCATCTTCATTCACAGTCTCCAGAAACTTGTATTTCGGACCTTTGTCGTACTCCATATAGTGCTGCTCGTCGGTGACCGTAAAGTCGTGAACGCCTTTGGTGATGGGGTGATTCGGATTGGTCACCTTAACTTTGAACGTACGGATAGGTGGGTGGCCGGCATACGCAGCGCCGAGGACGTGACGGAAATCCGGGTCTGTCAGACCAACATGCGTAACATTGTGGAGAAACAGAGCCGCCCCGCCGCTTTCGACAAATTGCCGGACTGCCTTGCCCTGTTCCGGTTTCATCCAGAACTGCGGTTTCGCGGCCGTGATTGGCACGGGAGGATCGGAAATCAATTTTGGTTTACCACTGGTAAGCCAACCGGCATTCGTCGTCTCGTCGGGATACCCCTCGGGCCAGATCATGCCATCGCGGAGAATGATCAGGAGTTTATAGCCATTCAGAGTTTCGGCGTTGAGGTTCTTGGTCTCATCGCAGAAGTCGATGGAGACATCCATATCTTTTGCGATAGTCCGGCTCAGGCCCGTTCGGATGTAGTCGGAATTATGATAGCGATCGCCGATGAGAGCGAACGCGATACTCTTTTGAGCGGCACGGCTGATCGAGGGAGCTAGCGCAGCCCCGGCCAGCGCGGCGATTGCGGAGCGGCGGGAAGTTTTCATCGTGAGCGATTGTATCGCAGATGGGTGGTGCGTGCTGAAGGGGATCGGATAGCCGATAATTCATTTGTGAGGTGAGCCATGAAATTAGCCTTGCTTACATTAGCTACATGTTGCTCCTTAATGGCACAAGGGGATTTTACTCAGCAGATCGAGACAGCTAAAAATCAAATAGCGTCGGGAGACTATAACCTCGCTGCTGTTACATTGATTGGGCTACGCCGGCACGTCGCGGATACCCAAACCCGGCCCATGGACTTTAGCATCATTCGCGGCAGAGCTCCAGGGGCTACAGTGGCGGGTGTGTTGGCTGCTCTCGAAGATGCCCAGAGCAAGCATAAGCGAACGACTTGGACGGAACCATTCGTGCTCTTGATTTGGCCCGTATTCTGTCGTCTTCGCTCTACCGCAAAGCTCCACCCCTCGAGACTCTGGCTCGGGCACGATCTCTTGTTTCCGCCGAAGCCGGGGCCAAGGGCGAAGCGCAAGTTGGTACGTTGATGGATGCAACGCGGGTTGCGTACAGGGCCCGGGACTATAGTGATACCCTCAATTTCGCCCGACGGAATATAAAAGCGTCTTCATCGGATGCTCTTCACGGTCAATATCTCAGTTGGGCACACACTCTGGCCGGGCTCGCCTTTCTTGCACAGGGCAACCAGGAGCAAGCTGCGTTTGAGTTGACCGCCTCGCTTCAGATTCCTACGGGGAGATTGCTATTTCTTCCGAGCATGGCCCTGGCCAAGGCCATGCTCGATAAGCAACCCAAAGCGGTGATTGCTTTTCTCGATACCGCTTCACACTTAGAAGCATGGAAAGGCAAGACATCGGCGCTTGCCTGGAAGGCTGATGTGGAGCAGGGCCGCGTTCCGGATTTTCGTGATCTGGAATCCGTAGGACTCTGAAACGTCTTGCAAAACAACTAGTGCTAGAAAAGAAACTTCAACCCCAACTGCAGTAGCCGCGGAGGACCGGCATCCGAAATGGTGCCGTAGTCGCGGGAAGACGCATTCATATTTGGATTCCGGAAGCTTGCATGATTTAAAATATTGAATGCTTCCACCCTGAACTGAAACGACTTTGCTTCCGTAATGGGGAATCGCTTGAAAAGCGACATGTCCCAATTGGCGCGGCCCGGTCCACGCACCACGTTCGGAGCCGAGTTGCCGTACTTATCCGGAGGCGGGGCGACGAACGTAAGGCCAGGGGTGGGATCGAAGTAGAAGTTGCCTGTGACCGCCTGGTTATTTCCGCCGGTCAATGTCTGCACATGGCGCGGATCGAAATAGCTGACATCGCCTACACGATCGGGCCGCCGCGTTGCGGTCGGCGTACTGATGCTCGGGCTTAGCCACTGGCCGGATTGCATCTGCACAATGCCTGAGAGTTGCCAGCCGCCAACTGCCTGCCGCAGAACGTGCGAGCGGTCCGCCAAGAGAGGCAGATTGTAAATATAAGACGCGACGAATACGTGGTTGCGGTCGAACGTTGCATGGGAACGCTCCCGCCGGTAGTTGTTCCGATCCTCCGGCACGCCCGTTTTATCGGAAGCATCCGTCAGCACCTTTGAAAAAGTATAGGCGGCGCTAAAAGTGAAATGGCTTGAGTAGCGCCGCGTAATTCCCGTTTGCAGGCCCTGATAATTCGACGCCGCGCTGCTCTCCCAAAGATTGATATTGGTATATCCCTGATATGTGCGCAAAGCGTTTTGGTTCAGCGAACTGTTGGCGTACTGAGTGCCCGGATCCACGGCGTTGATGTTGACCTGCCGGAGCAAGTGCCGCCCCTGGGTAGACACATAGTTCACATCCAGCAGTGTACTGAGCGGCAGCTTTTTCTGAATGCCGAAGTTCCAATTGTAGGTCGCCGGAGCCACCACACTCGGCCGGTAGCTGGTGACTGCTACGGGAAACTGTGCCGTGCGCCCACCGCCCAGGGCATCTACACTGCCGTTGTAGAGAGTATAGGTATTGACAAAGGGCGGGTTTCCACCGGCAGTGGCAAGATCGCCAGCCGGCAGGCGGTCGTAATAAATAGCGGCGCCGCCGCGAATGGCGAAGCTGCCCCGTTTGGTGGGATCGTATGCGAAACCAAATCGCGGCGAGAGCTTGTTTTGATTCTGGTAGAAACCGCTCGCAAGTCCATTCTGGCCCGCCACGCCAATGCCATTTAAGGGCTGGCCGGTGCCTGGGACCAGTTCGCCCGCGCCGGTGCCGGAGGCAATCACCCTCTGCGCTTTAGCCGGGTCGAACATGCCGGGTAAAAAAGTGGTGGCGGTATTATCAACCAAATGCGGGGCCTGCATGAAGTAGTACCGGACACCAATGTCGAGGGTCAAATTGCTGCGCGCTTTCCAGGTATCGGCAACATAGCCTTCCACTTGGCTGAACCGGTTGCGGTTGGTCTTGTCAACGTCAGACTCCACATAACTGAAGTAATTGCCCAATAGCGTATCGATCAATGCGCTGCCCGACGTATACAGGTTGCCGGACGGATTGAAATTCAACGCTCCGGTAAGCGTCGCATTGGTACGCTCATTTTTGCGGTCTCGGATCGCCAGGATTCCGGTCTTGATCTGATGCGAGCCCATGAGATGGGTCAAATTATCGCGAACGGAGAAATCCCACACCGGCGACCGCGGATTTGCCCTCGCGCCGGGGATGGTGGTGTAGCCCGATATAGCGATCGACGGGATGCCGTAGACATTCATTTCATTCCCGTAGAGTTCCTTAATGTCGAGACCGTAGGTGCTGGGTGAGGCGTACGTTCCAAACGGGATCCGCTCCAGGTAAAGGTAATTGGAGACCGCCGCCAGTTCATTGATGGTCTTCGAGGAATGCACAAGCGTCCACGATAGCTGAAAGTTGCTAGCCTTGTTGCGCCGCGTGGCACGGAATGTAGGGATGTTCCCGGTCTCATAGGGAACGCCGTTAGATCCCGTGTCATACAACAGACGGCCCGTAAACTGATTCTTTGTGGAAGGTTGATAATCCACGCGAACAATATCTTCCCGCCGGACATCCGTATTTGCTAACTGGTAAGTAATGTTGTTCGCCGCCGCGGTATCCGTATAGAGGGCTGCCTGCTGTTGGAGCGTATTATAAATTTTCGTGATTGCCGCCCCGTTCGGAGTGATGAAGCGCTGGGGAAGAATGTTGCGGCCCGTGGGATTGGCAGGTGTCGCGCGGCTAAGGTCTTCAATGGGTTGCCCACGCAGCTCCGGGACAGAAAAGTTCGAAGGGTAGCGCAAGGTAGTGGTGGCGTTGATCACGCCGCTTCTTTCCACGGTGGTCGGCACCGTATCCCGCACCGTCTGGCCGTCCACACGGCGTTTATATTCCTGACCTACGAAGAAGAACAGCTTCTTATCCGCATGCCGCCGCCAAGGGAGTTCCACAGGACCACCCAGGTTCCACCCGAAATCGTTGAGCCGCAGCTTTTCAATGGTAGGGGCGAAGAAGCTGCGGGCGTTCAGCTTGTCGTTACGGAAGAACTCAAAAAGAGTGCCGTGATACTGTGTAGTGCCACTGCGGGTGACGAAGTTGATTTGACCGCCCGCATTGCGCCCGTACTCGGCGCTGTACCCGCTGGACTGAACTTTCACCTCCTGCACAAAATCGACACTCACGTTGTTGCTCATGGAAACCACATTGCCGCTGTCCTGATTGAAACCGCCGTCCACTGTAACCGCATTCGACGTAGACCGCGTTCCATTGACGTAGAAGTCTCCCACGCCTCCAAAAGCAATGGAGCCCCGGTCGAACTGATCGGTGCCCGTAGTGACACCCGGAAGCAGCATTAATAATTGTCCGACGTTGCGCCCGTTCAATGACAGATCCCGCGCCTGCGAGCCGTCAATGAGGGCTCCCACTGTGCCCGACTCAGTCTCGACGGTCTGGCCCCGCGCGGCTACGGTAATTGTTTCGCCCACGCTGCCGAGTTCCATACTGGCGTTGATCTCAATGCGTTCGCCCGCAGTCAGTTGAATGCCGGAGTGCAGAAAATTCTTGAAGCCCGTCTGCTCCACCCGGACCAGATAAGCGCCAACCGGAAGATTCGTCACTGTGTACGTTCCGCTTCGATCGGTAGTAACCGCGCGGTCCAACTTTGTCTGATCGCTGACGACATGCACGGAAGCACCGGCAATCTCCGCCCCGGAGCCGTCGCGCACGGTACCGGATATTTGTCCTGTTGTGAGTTGAGCTGCTACCGGGAGCGCGTACAGGAGCAGGTACGCGGCGTATGGCAGAGAGCGAGGCATAAAAGTTGGTTTCATAATCGGACAAAGCTCTACAGATCATATCCCGGAAGAAGTATCAATGTAATTACAATCGAGTAACAGATTTTACGCGCCCGCTCCGCATAGCTGACAGGCAGCTGCTGACTAGGGGTACACCTGCTTGATGTCCATGGCTGACATGTCTTCAGATGACGAACTTCACCTTGACATACAACTCACGCGAAAGGATCATCTGAACGCCTACCGCCGGTTGCTGTGGCGGAAGTTGGCATTGGTGCAGGCAGCGTGCCTCGCTGTGATCTGTTTCGAGATTCGGAAGGACATCCTTGGAAATCTTCGAGAACTCCGATTCGCTACACCAGAAGTTCAGTGGGATCTGCTCTTGCTCTTCTTTTTGATCTTTCTTTGTATTGTAGTCATTCTGATTTTGCCGGAAATTGCCGCTCGATGGGCTACTCGAAGAGCGTTGCGAACAACGCCGTCTGCGCTGGATCCGGCGCAAATCATAATCTCTGCGGACGGCATGAAATTTTCCGGACCAAAGGGGTCGTCATCGGTGAAGTGGATCGCGTTCTACCGCGGTTCCCAAACTGCAACGGCGTTCCAGTTCTATCTCAGTGCCGATATTTTCGTCCTGCTGCCCTATCGTTGCTTTTCAAGCCTTGAAGACCGCAACAAGCTTCGAGCGATCGCAAACGAACAACTCGGCAAGAAGGCACGAAAGCTGGCGCCTGAACCTGTTACCAGCTCTTAACGCGGTGGCGGGGCCGTCGACGATGGCGTGGGCTTCCCATCAACTGTCACCGGCTCCATCAGTTCCACGCGGGTGCCATCTGGGTCGAACAAATTCGCCTGGCGCTTCCGGTTCGTGCCCGTGCGTTGATCAATCGCACGCCCATACTGAACCCGATACGGATTCTTTTCAAGACCCGCAACCGCCGCTGCCAGGTTCGGGACTTCCAGCGCAATATGATGCTGAGTGCCGCGTTTATCGGGTGCCGGCGCCTGCTCATAAAGCATGAACTCCAGATAATCTTCGCCGTCCGGCACCTTGAGATTGATCCATGAAAGCTGAGTTCCGTTGCGGCTTCCGCGCCACGTCTCCGTGAAGCCGAGGATGTCGCGATAGAACTTCATCGCGGGTTCCACCGCGCCTACCAGAATGCCCAAATGCATCATGCGCAGCGACACGCGAGCGGGGCCGGCTGCTTTGCCTTTGTCCCGCACCGTCCAGCCATCGGGCTCATATTGCACGATCTCGACGGTGTGCCCATCCGGGTCTTTCACGTTGAAGTTGGAATTTCCGATCCGGCCTTTTGTAACATGATCGGGCACCCTCACACCCTTCGAGGCGAGATAGGCGCGCATCGCTTCCGCGTTGTCGGTCTGAATGGAGATGTGATTCAGCCGGTCGGTACCGGGTTCCACTTGCGGGAAGAGTTCGATGTATTGGCGTTCATTGATCTTGATGAACGTCAACGACAGCGAGCCGTCGGGCTTATTCAAAGAGAACGGCTCGCCGTAACCGAGGAAGTCCTTGTAAAACGCACGTGACTTTTCCACGTCACTGACAAATAGAGCGATGTGCGCGATACCGAGAATGCGGGGGCGCTTCACTTCCTCACCAAAGAGAAGCGAGGAGAAGAGCAGCAGAGTGCCGAAGAGTTTCATTTTTAATCACGAACCAGCGCGGCTGTGCTTCGGACATGTCCATACAACCGGACCACGTTTTGCATCAGCCGCATGCCGCACTCATCGTCGAGTGTGAGCAGCGACTCCGGGTGGAACTGAACCGCCTCAATAGGCAGAGTGCGGTGGCGGACCCCCATGATGACGCCGTCCTCGGATTCCGCTGTGACTTCCAGGCACTCGGGCAAGACCGGAATTTTCGCAAACAGCGAATGATAACGCCCCACCTGGAAACTTTCCGGAAGCCCTTCGAAAACACCCTGGCCTTTATTGGTGACAGTGGATGATTTGCCGTGCATGGGATAATCCAGAACGCCCAATTCACCGCCGAAGGCTTCCACAATTCCTTGCAGACCGAGGCAAACGCCAAACACGGGAATTCCCTGCTCCGCTGCATAATGGACCACGGCGGGAACGCCGAAATCCACCGGCCGGCCGGGACCGGGCGAAATCAGGATCAGGTTGGGCGCAATCTCGCCGATCAGGTGCAGGGGCAACCCGGCGCGATAGGTGACCACCTCGGCTCCCGCCTGCCGCGCGTAGTTGGCCAGCGTGTGAATGAAGCAATCGTCGTTGTCGATGAGCAGCATGCGTACGGGATTCAGCGGTTTCGCCGCGGTTGCCTCCGCAGGCGCTGCTTGTAGTTTAGGACTGAACGCGCGGAAGAACCCGGTCGCCTTCAGGCGCGTCTCCCGTTCTTCCATTTCAGGAACAGAATCGTACAAAAGTGTTGCGCCGACCGGATACTCCGCCACGCCATCGCGCAAATGAACGGTGCGAATGAGAATGCCGGTGTTGATGTCGCCGTTGAGTGACAACATCCCTACAGCGCCGCCGTACCATCCACGCGCATTCTTCTCGATGTTCTCAATGGCCTGTGCGGCTGCCTTCTTGGGCGCGCCCACTATAGTCACGGCCCACATGTGAGCAAGGAATGCATCCAGGGAGTCAAATTTATTTTGCAGTGTGCCTTCCACGTGATCCACCGTATGGAAAACGCCGGCATACGACTCAATGAGACGGCGGCCGATCACCTGCACGGAGCCAGGAACGCAGACGCGCGACTTGTCGTTGCGGTCCACGTCGGTACACATGGTTAGCTCGGATTCCTCTTTCTTGGAATTGAGCAGTTCGCGAATATTATCCGCATCTTTCAGCGGATCGCCCGTACGCATTGCGGTGCCTGCGATAGGACAGGTTTCCACGCGCGAGCCTTCCACTCGAACGAACATCTCCGGCGAGGCGCCCACCAGTTGTTCGTCGCCGAGTTGCAGGAAGAATTCATAAGGGCTGGGGCTTGCCTGCTGCACGCGCTCAAACAGGTTTGCGATGCTGCCGGAATACGGTGCGGAAAACGTCTGGCGCAGAACCACCTCATAATAGTCGCCGCGCTTCATGCCTTCACGGACCTTCTCCACTTTGTCCATGTACTCCTGTTTGGTGTGATCGGAAACGATCTCGCCCGTGGGACCTTTCAGAGTGCGCGGGACCGGGTAGCCTTCTCGGGCCAGGCCGGCCGTAGTGAGGCCGGCGCTTGAGAAGTCGTATTGAACGCGCTCGATCTGTTCCTTCTTGCGATCCATCAAATAAATCTCGTCGCAGAGGAACAGGTGAAGGTCTTTCCGATGGCCGCGCGGGAGCTTCAGTTCAACAGGATCGAACTGGAAGAGCAGATCGTAACCGAAGGCCCCGACGAACGAAAGCGAAGAATCTTGATCGGTGCGGAATTCCTGAATGAGGGCCCGCAGCACGGAAAATACGGATGGCTGCTTGCTGCGCTCCTCTTCCGAAAAGATGCCCGTGAGGGGCTTCAGGCGGCCGCGGAGAGTGCCGCTTTCGAGCTCCAGATATTCCCAATGCGGGTGCGGTTGCAGGACCGGATAGAGGATCTGATTGATTACCTCGCCGCGTTTGTTGAGCGGCCGGAATTCGATGTGACGGCCGAAGGCAACCACTTCCAGAGGCGGACAAATGGACCCGAAATCCCAGCGCGAATATCGCCCCGGAAATTCATAACCGGAAGAGAGGTAGATGCCTCTCCGGGTATCGAGGGCGTTGAGCAGTTTTCGCAATCCCCGTTGATAGGGAATTTTGGATGTGCTCCGCGCGACCTCAATGCCGCTGCGAGTGGAGTACTTGAGTTGGCGCATGGGACACTTTTGGAAAGCTGGGTAGTTCCTACGATAACATGCCGATTCTGATGGGAAACGGCGCGAGCGCCTAAAGCGTGGTGTAATTTGAAACTTGGTTTGAGCGGGGTTCTGAAAGCTGGATACTGGTTATTCTAAGCGGTAGCCCGAAACACACTACGGATACCAGGTTCCGATTGGCAGCGCCTTCTGGTACGTGCCGTGTGGCTGAGTATCCCAATCTCCCCTTCAATCCGCTTGGCGTGCATGGAGAGCCGATCGGTTTCCGGGGAATCTACCAGGTTAGCCACATCGGCGATCAACGATTCTGCTTTCTGAAGCGAATCCATAATGGATTCCCAATCTAGTGAATTATTCTTCATGATGGGTTGATAGTAAACTCCCTGCTCCCCCTGTGCAAGCAGGGGGAAACCCTAGTACTACCGTACTAGCGAATTCAGTAGGTTACGTGGACCACGGCCACAGGACCTCCTAGTGCTTCCTTACCATTCCACTCCCTATACAACTTTATAAAGCCGCGACTCGGCGGCGTAGCGATTGCCCGCCTATAACTCGGGCTGGCTCGCGGACGGCACTGTGCAAGCTGTGGAACCGCGTAGAATCGGATGCGCATCGAACGCCTCATCCGGCGGCGCCGGTGTACAGCCTGCTAGCCGAGTGTTATCTTGGTTGTGGCGTGCTCAGGACGCCTCCGTGTCCGCGGAAAGGGACTGCGTCCCGCCTGAACCTCGACTTTCGACGATTTGGTTGAGTGAACTCTTTTCGGCCCGAGCTAGCGGACACCGGGCGCTATGGAAAGGAGCTCATGTGAAACAGAAGCTGCCCACTAGCCGGATGCGCGAGCAACCGGACCTCGAACAACTCAAACGGCAAGCGAAGCAGTTGTTCACCGCTTTCAAGGCAGGCGATTCAGCAGCAGTTGACAAGGTCAACGCACATTACGGTAGTGCGCAAGCTGCAACCTTCGCTCTGCACGATGCGCAGCTGGTTATCGCGCGGAGCTACGGGTTTGATAGCTGGCCGAAGCTGAAGGCTTACGTTGACGGCGTAACGATCAGGCGATTAGCCGAAGCCGTGCGCGCCGGCCACTTCGAGCGCGTTGGAATGATGCTGAAGGCACGGCCCGAGCTTGCAGGCATGACCGTTTCATACGGCGACGAGCATCGCGCGATCCACTACGCCGTGATGCACCGTCGCCCAGAGATTGCGCGATTGCTCATGCAGAACGGCGCGAACGCGCGGGCGGGAATCCATCCGCATCGCGATGCCACGTCCGCCTGGACCTTGGCCCAGGAGCGCGGTTACGGCGAGATAGTCGCGATTATTGAGGAGGAAGAGGAACGCAGGGCCAAATCCGTACCCGATCCGGCGGCTGCTCCAGCACCGGAACCCAGCGATGAAGCCGACCGTACGGCTGTTGCGAACGGTGATTTACAACGGCTGCTCACCCGTCTTGCGGAAGACAAGCTCACGAATCACGTTCGCTGGGACGACGGTGGCCTGCTTACTGTCGCAGTGCGGAACAATCGTATCGAGGTGCTCGAGTTTCTGCTCGAGTCCGGATTCGATCCGGACGAGCGCGTCTCGTCCGGTCAAGGAGACTGGCTCGCGTATTCGCAAGGGTATCCGTTGTGGTATTCCGCGGCGTTGGGACGGCATGAGATAGCGGCGTTGCTGCTTGATCGCGGCGCGGACCCGAACGTGCATGTCGACTCCAGCGGGTCGCCCGTGTACAGCGCGTACAGTCATAAGCAGTGGCGGATGGTAGAGTTGCTGCGGGCGCGAGGGGGAATAGTGACGGGCGACATCGCTGCCATCTATCGCCAGACCGGCCTTGCGCGGCAGATGCTGATTGATGACGAGCACGGCGTCTTGCCCCAAAGTATCAAACCATCCGGCAAGTCGCTTGCCGAAGAGTTGCTTCTTCGCGGCGCGGACGGCGGTGCTACCGAGATCGTTCGTATGTCGCTGGAGCGCATCGGCTGGTCCCACCATGACGCGCGCTGGTTCAGTATGCTTACGTCGCCGTTGTCCTTCTGGCACCATCTTCCATGGCTCTACGCGGGCAACAAGGACTTCGACCGGGAAAGTTATTTGGAGTGTTTCCGTCTCATTCTGAACGCGTGCGATGTCAACGTCACCGGTGAGTTTGGGCGGACCATCCTACACGAGATTGCAGCAATGGGCGATTGGATCACCGAAGACGAAGTTGCAGCCTTTGGCCTTGCGGCGCTGGAGGCCGGCGCGCGGATGGATCGGCGGGACGGCATCCTGAGTAGCACTCCCCTCGGTTGGGCGTGCCGTTGGGGGCGGGTCCGGCTTGTGAGGCTGTTGATTGAACACGGGGCTGACTTGAAGGATGAATGATGCCGAGGCATGGGCTCGCCCGCGCTCATGGGCGCGAAAAGTGGGTCACCACGAAATTGTACAGGCGCTCAGCTAGCGCGCAAGCCGCTCGCTTGGTGGGAGCGGCCTGGGCGCGCGCAGCTAGCCTAACCGTTACAACAACTTAGCAACCGGCGCTTTCCTTACCCGGCTGCTAAGCTTGATGAGACGCGCGGATGACCTTTGCTTTGTTCGGCAGAACCTGGGGCCTGATCTTAATCGAGGCATTACTGGTAGGGTTGGCGGTATTAATTTCTCTGCTTGCTCCCAAGGTGCTGTCGAAGCTATTCTATCGAATCGAGGCGGCCCTCAGCAGCGCGGCACGGCGTCCCTGGCGCGCGGTTTTGATCGCGGCACTAGCCCCACTGGTGGTCCGGGCTCTGTTTCTGCCTATCTATCCGGTGCCGTCACCCAGGGTTCACGACGATTTCAGTTATCTGCTGCTGGGGAGCACATTTTCCTCCGGCAGAGTCACCAATCCCACTCCTCCCATGTGGGAACACTTTGAATCGATCTATATTTTCTTAACCCCGACATACAGTTCTCAATACCAGCCGGCCCAAGGGCTGGTGCTGGCGGCGGGACAGGTGCTAACGGGGAATCCTTGGTGGGGAGCGTACGCCAGCATGGGAATCGCCTTCGGAACCCTCTGCTGGGCTTTGGGACAGTCCGTGCCATGGCGCTGGGCCCTGCTCGCCTCCCTGCTTGGGGCTATGCAGTTTGGGGTCCTCGGGCTTTGGATGAATAGTTACTTCGGCGGCGCCGTCGCGCTTACCGCAGGCTCCCTCGTATTCGGCGGCGTGTTACAGCTACGGAAACGCCCCCGGATCGGACCGGCGGTGTGTGTTGCCGTTGGTTTAGTGTTGTTGGGTGCCAGCCGTCCTCTGGAGGCCGTCATATGGGGTGCCGCAAGCATTTTACTCCTGATACCCGCCCGGCCGCCGCTTCGAATCCTCGTTCCAGGGGCCTTGGTGTTGATGGCTGGCGCAACGGGACTACTGTGGTACAACTGGCGGGTAACCGGGAACGCGCTAGAGCCGCCCTACATGCACAACCTAAAGCTGTATGGCACGCCCCAGCCTTTTTATTGGCAGCGCCCCCTGATAATCGCCAATTTCCGCTACCCGGAGCTTCGCGATATCTACCAGTTTCAGCGTGCAATGTACATACGAAGGACTTCCTTACCGGAGATGTTGCGAGGTATGTATGATCGGCTGAAGGATGTCTGGTTCTTCTACGTAGGGCCGGTGCTCCTGATTCCTCTTTTTTGGGCGATGTTCCTCTGGAAAGACCGTCGCGTCCTGCTATGGCTGCCGGCTATAGGGCTTTTTGTGCTCGGTCACATCACCTTTCACGTCTGGTACCCGCAACACTCCGCGCCGGAAGTGGTTCTGATGGCCCTTGTCTTCGTCGAGTGCTGGCGCCGCCTTCGATTGTTTCGCATATATGACCGGCCGGTAGGCATGGCATTGACCCGGTTACTGCCAGTTTGCGGGTGCATCGGGCTACTGATTCCGATTGCGGGCAGAGCTCTAGAGCCGTATATTGGCCACAAGCCGGCCTGGCTCCCCGGATGTTGGAAATGTCAATTCCAAACTGACACTGGGCGCGACTCCATCGAGCGGCAATTGCACGCCTTGCCGGGCAAGCATTTGGTTTTCGTCCATTACAAGCCCACTCATAATGTACATATGGAGTGGGTATACAACGAGCCGGACTTGATGAAGAGCCAAATAACATGGGCCCGCCAGTTGAATCCCGCCAGTGATCGGGAGCTGGCTGCGCTGTTCCATGGCCGTCAAATATGGGTGCTGGATGCCGACGCCAGACCGGCATATCTGGTCCCTTATGATCGGGCCCGGCTCGAAAAACCCTGGCTCCTGAATCCCAGAGGTCCATGACTTCTTACCGTTGCATTATGCAACTTGCGAATAGTCTATCGGTCCATACTAAGATAGCCGCTTCGATCCCACAATTCTGGCCGGAGGAATTATTTCATGAAAACAGTTCTGCTTACTGGGGGCGCGGGTTTCCTGGGCAGCGTACTGAAACCGCACCTTATGAACGCTGGATACCAGTGCGTGAGCGTCGATCTCCATCCCGACGATTACACGCATCCCCATTTCTCCGCAGTTCAGGGAGACATCCGGGATCGTGAGCTGTTGGACGGCATCTTTGCGCGCAACTCCTTCGACGCAGTGCTCCACATCGCGGCCATTTTGGCCCACGGCAAGGTGGATGAGAGGTTTTTATGGACCTCAAACGTCGATGGCACCCGCAACATCGCCGAATGCGCCAAGAAGCACAAAGTTCCGCGCGTAATTTTCACTTCTTCCAATTGCCTGTGGGGAGAGAGCGTGCCTTATGCCATCACCGAGGAAGAACCAGCCAATCCGATCGAGCTCTATGGCCGTTCCAAACTCGAAGGCGAAAAGATCCTACAGCAATACTCCGGAGACTTTGACGCTATTTCGCTGCGCTGCCCCACCATCATCGATTGCGGCCGCCTGGGATTGCTGTCTATTCTGTTCGAGTTTATCCATGAGAACCGTAAAGTCTGGGTGGTGGGGTCCGGCGAGAACAGATACCAATTCATTTACGCCGGCGATCTCGCCGACGCCTGCGTCCGTTGTATCGATCATGGCCGCTCGGAAATCTTCAACATAGGCTCGGATAACGTGCAATCGCTGCGAGCCATTTACGGGTACGTCATTGAAAAAGCGAACAGCCGGTCCAGGGTGACTTCGCTCCCAAAGGGACCCACCCTGTTGGGGATGAAAATCGCCCACCATCTGAAAGTGTCGCCGCTCGGGCCTTACCATTACAAGATGATTGCGGAGAATTTCACCTTCGAAACATCCAAGATCAAGCAACACCTCGGCTGGCAGCCCACCCTGTCGAACGAAGAGATGTTGTGGCGGGCCTACCAGTATTACGATGTGAATCGCGCCGAAATCGAGAGCCGGCAGGATGTATCCGCGCATAAAAAAAACGCAGAGATGGGCATCATACGCATTTTGAAATGGGTTTCGTGAGTCCGGTGTTACGACGCACGTTCCAGAAATCGTAAATCGAGCGGCTTTCGCGAAAACTCGTCCGGTGAACGGTTCCAATCGGCCGAACCTTCCTCCAAGCGGCGGTACACAAGCTCAATCCATGGCCCGGTCAGCGTGCCGGTTTCCGTGGTTGTGGCCGAACTCCAGCCGGCGACCGCCCGGCTGACCGCGGTCTGCTCTTGCCGGATTCTGCGTGTGATGTCCGCAAACGGCATAGTCACCAGCTCGGAGTTGAAGCCGCGGACGTACTCGAAGCCCCATTGCGTGACCAGCCCGTTGAGCGAAGCTGCCGTGTAGCCATGCAGGTAAGGGAAGCCGAGCAGATTGTTGTACGCCAGAGCGTGCAGGATGAATTCCTGGCGGCCCCCGTTTTCAAACTGATGGCCCAGCGTACGGTAAAAATCCGCATTTGGCACACGAATCACCAGCAGTCCGTACCGGTTCAATAGCTTGTGGATGGCGGCCAGGGTGGGCGCCGGCTCCGGGAGTTGTTCAAAACAGTTCCAGACGAATACCGCGTCAAATGAGCCCGCCCGGAGAGTGGCGTCTTCCACCGTCTGGCGATAGACCGGGAGCCCATGGGACCGGACGAAATCCGATGTATCTTTCCCGATATCCAAACCGGCCGGCCGCCAGCTCCATTCCTCGGCCGTCTGGAGAAATGCGCCCAGGTGGCTGCCCAGTTCCAAAACGTCGGCATGCGGCTTCAGAAGAGGCTCATAGGCGATCCGTTTGTGGCGGAACGCTTCCACGTAGCGTGGATACACCTGGGTCATCAGATCGGGATCGTTTGGATCTTCCTCATAGGAATCCGCGGCCCGAAGCCTGCGCTCGGCGCGCGTGACTACGCCGCAATTCCGGCAGGCGGCCAAAGGGGCGGTGAATCCGTGCATGAAGTCGGTAAGATCTTTCAGCTCGCTACGGTCCGCCTTGCGGGCAAGCCTGGAGAACACGAACTCACGCTGCATGTGGATCTCGCGCCGTATCCGATCGGCACGGACCGCGTGAGTCCATCTGTTGCTGCCGCAGATAGGACAGGTGAAGAGCTGCATCATCTGGCAATAAGACTGAGGCGAACCGCGGAATGATACAGGTTGGGCTTAAGTTCTGTGGAACTTGAAGTGAAGCACTTCGCCGCGGACGCCCTCTCGATCCGTCTTTTTCAGCGGCGCAAACCGCCAGCGCAAGGCCGCATCCGTAGCGCTCTTGGCTAGAGCCGCGCCTACCGGGTCGTCGTATTTGCGGGTGTTCGCCGAGATGACTTTTCCGGAGTGATCGATCTTGATGAACACGTCGATATCCAGGCCCTCCCTGCCGAGTTTGCGGGTCCATCGCGGCGGGGCCTGCGCCCGGACCTTGCGAACGGCGATGGGAGCGTCCGGTACAGCGGCGCCTTCCGCCGGGGGTCTGGTCAATCGGGATCGTGAGGTCTCCTGTGGGCTCGCCGCTCGATCCACCGCTGCAGTAGCCGGTTGGCGGACCGCGGCGGCGCTAAGCTCGCCAGCCAGCTCCGGACCCAGCCGGATGGTCTCGATCTTTTCCGTGCCTCCCTTGACTCGCAGCCGTAACGTCACATTCTCACGCTGCGGTGAAAAATAAAAGATGCCGGTCCTTTGCTTGGGATCGAGGTCTATCTGCCGCTCCGAAGTGCCGTCCTGGATTTCGAGCGTGGCGCCGTGGGCGTTCTGGAATAGCGGAGCACTGAAATTCCAACTGACCCCGATACCGGAACCAATCTTCTCTACGGCCCACGCTCCGGTTATGCCCTTTTCGTTCCGTTTCGGCTTGGAAATTACCTGCCAGCTAAGCAGCCCGGCAAGCACCAGGACCAACAGAAGCAGATAGAACGCCTGAGAGCCTGGCCAGAAACCGCGCTTAAAATGCATCGGCAGGGTCCTTAGGATAAGAGTCGAATCTGTAATTCTTATAACACGCCTACGTCCCTTGTCTTACATTCAGTGGCATCATGTTCGTATGGGAGCCTGGACGAATAAGACGAAGTTGCTGGCTGCATTGTGTTTTGGCGCGTTGAGCCTGCATTCGTCACGCGGGGAAGCACCCACATTTCATCGCGATGTCCTCCCCATTCTTCAAAACCGTTGTCAGCAATGCCACCGGCCGGGGCAGATCGCACCAATGTCCTTCGTGACGTACAAAGAGACGCGCCCCTGGGCAAGGGCTATCGTGGCGGCGGTGCTGGAGAAAAAAATGCCTCCCTGGTTCGCGGATCCAGCGCATGGGGATTTTGCAAACAATCCATCGCTAAGCAACGATGAAATGGAGACCATCCGGGGATGGGTAAACGCAGGTGCGCCGGAGGGAAGTTTGGGCGAAAACGTCACACCGCGCACCTGGGATTCCGGCTGGAACATAGGCAAGCCCAATAAGATTTTCGAGGCGCCCAAAGCGTATGCCGTGCCGCCCTCGGGGACAATTGAATATCAATACCTGATTCTGCCCACCGGTTTTACACAGGACACCTGGGTACAGAAAGTGGAGGTGCTCCCCAGCAACCCATCTGTGGTGCATCACGCGGTAGTTTATGTCCGTGAGCCTGGCGCCAAGTGGCTGCACGGTCAGCCCCGTGGCATTCCCTTCGCATTGCCCGCGTCGCCGGACGGCAGCCCGAATGCAAAGGCATTCACGCAAAGCGATATTCTGCTGGTGTATGCACCAGGAAATAGCTACGATCGATGGCCTCGTGGCATGGCGAAACGCGTGAAAGCAGGGTCCGACCTGATTATCCAATTCCATTACACCGCAAATGGCAAGGCAACTACGGACCGGACGCGAGTGGGCCTGGTGCTAGCGGCGGAAGCGCCGAAGCAAGTAGTATTGACACTGCAGATGGGCAACGGCAGTTTCGTAATTCCTGCCGGCGACCCGGACTATCGCGTGCAAGTATCCGGAACGCTGCCCAACGACGCTCTATTGATCAGCCTGTTTCCGCATATGCATCTGCGCGGGAAGAGTTTCGAATATTGGCTCGCCGGAGAGAACGGAAAGGTTGACACTCTGCTGATAATCAACCATTACGATTTCAACTGGCAACTGACCTACCGGCTGCGCCAACCGAAACTCCTGCACGCGGGAACCAGATTGGTGTGCGCCGGAACCTTCGACAATTCCGCCAACAATCCACGGAATCCAGATCCGGCCGCTGAAGTGCGTTTCGGGGAGCAGAGCTGGCAGGAGATGATGATCGGCTTCTTCGACGTCGCCGTTGACGCGCATTTCGATAAGAACACGTTTTTCGCCAGCCGCACGGTTAAGAGCTTGTCACGCTTCTGAGCGCGGTTCGAAAACTGCATTCTGAGCCGCGCCCGCAAGGAAGCGGTTGCCGTTTCCGGCGGCTGGCAAGCCCATTAGGGCCTGCTGGCTGTTGGGCTGCTGGTAGACTCGCCCTCGGAACTAAGGCGGTCGAGAGAGCTATCTGAGGTGTCTACTGCCTCAATAATTTGGGATTCTCCGCTTCCTTCTTGTTTCTTCTGCAAGCGCCGCGCGAGCTTTTCCTGACGCTTCTCATTGCGGCTCTGCTCTTTTTGACGTTTTTGAAAAGTTGTTGTTCCACGACCGGCCATCGCTCACCTCATTAATTTTTCTGAAATCGATATATTCCGAGGGGCAGCATGCCTCCATCAGGGCTGCAAGCGGCCCGGCTTACAAGCCAGACCGCTGCTTGATTGGAGGCGCAGCCTCCAGCCCGAAATTACCAGCGTCCGCCGCCGCCACCACCGCCGCCACGTCCGCCCTTACCGCCGCGTCCGCCGCCGCCACCACCACCGCGGCTGTCATGGCCACCGCCACCGCCGCCACCACGATACCCGCCGCCACCGCCACCGGCTGGCTTGGGCCGTGCTTCATTTACATTTAGGGCTCTGCCATTAAGCTCAGCGCCATTCAGTCCGGAAATTGCCGCCTCCGCTTCACTTTTGTTCGACATCTCTACAAAAGCGAAGCCCCGGGGTTGACCCGTGTCCCGATCGGTGATGACGCTGACGCTGTCGATCGTGCCGTAGGGCGAAAAAGCCGCCGTCAAGTCACTCTGGGTGGTCTGGAAATTGAGATTACCAACAAATATTTTTGTCACAGTATTGCTCCTGTCGGAAACACGAACGCTCGATCTCGGGCTGAACAGAAAACCGTACCCGAAGGAGCGGCACAGAGGAGGCCTGAGAATCAACCGCGAGGAAAGCCGAAAAATGGGCTGTCTATTGCCAGTATAGCAGGCACTCGCACGGGTTCAAAGTTCCTTTTCTATTCGTAATTCCGCCAGGGACAAGCAAAATAGGGTTCAGACGGAATATAGTAGATAGTGCGATTCCATGAAACGTAGAAAACTGCTTCAGTCCGTTCTCGCCATGCCCGCTCTGGCCGCTGTCCCAGCGCCGGCGCCTGCGCAGACCACCTACGGCGCCAAAGATTCAGGTGCCGGGTCACCCGACAATTTCAAGCTGCCCACCACCGCGCCTGACCTGGTAGCACAGCCCGGCCAGCACTTCTTTACCGGTGACCAACTCGCCGCCCTGGAGCGCCTGGGCGGCATACTGGTCCCCTCCTCTTCGGGCCGCCCAGGCAGCCGCGAAGCGAACTCGCCGAAGTTTCTTGAGTTCCTCCTTTCGTGCTCTCCAAACGACCGGCAAACGCTCTATCGAAACGGTCTCGATGGTCTCAACACCGAAGCTCGTAAGTTGCACGCGAAAGCCTTTGCCGATCTCACCGCGGAGCAGGCCGGCCCGATTCTGAAACCGATCGAAGCCGCCTGGACCTATGCAGGTCCATCGGACCCTTTCGCGCAATTTCTGCTGGCTGCCAAGGAAGACTTCCTGCGCGCTACCGTAAATTCCCACGCTCATGCAACGGCCATGGCTGGCGTTTCCCGCGGGTCTAGCGGCCTCGGTTACTACTGGTTTCCCATCGAATAGGACCCTACTATGCCTAACGACAACCCAATCGTCATCATCGGCTCCGGAGCCGCCGGCGGAATGGCCGCGTATGTTCTCACCAAGCTTGGCATCAAGTGTGTAATGCTCGAGGCCGGTCCTTTACTCGACCTGGATCGCGACCGCGTGCTGAAGCCGGTTTCAGAGCTTCCCTATCGCGGTTTCGGACGCCCCGGCCAATTCCCGCACGTCGTACAAGCCTCTGAATTTGACGCCAATCTTTGGGCCGACGAGAAACAGAATCCCTACACGTACGATCCCGGCAATCAGTACAACTGGGTTCGCATTCGTCTGGTCGGCGGCAAAACTCTGCGTTGGGGCCGCGCCTCCTGGCGTCTCAGCGACTATGAGTTCAAGGGAAAAGATCACGACGGCATGGGCGACAACTGGCCCATCTCCTATGCCGACCTCGCCCCCTTTTACGATCGTGTCGAGCCCATCTTCAAAGTTGTCGGACGAAAAGAGGGTTTTCCTCAACTCCCCGATGGTGTCTTCCTTGAGGACAGTTCTACCGACTCGCAAAGTGTCCAACGCTTCCTCGCATCGGCGAAAAAAATGGGGGTGCCCACCACAAAGCAGCGCCGTTCCACCGGCACCTTCGCCAGTTCAGCCAACCTGCTGCTCCCGGATGCGGTCGCCACCGGCAACCTTCAAATCGTCACCAATGCCGTCGTCCGCGAAATCACAAAGGACAAAAACACGGGTCTGGTGAATGGCGTTTCCTTCCTCAATCGCCATTCGAAGCAGGAATATACCATCCCGGCGCGAGCTGTCATTGTTGGCGCATCGTGTCTGGAAAGCACGCGCCTGCTGCTGAACTCCGGCCTGGCGAACTCCAGCGGCATCCTGGGGCACTATTTATTCGATCAGATCTACGTCAAGAACGTCGTGACCGCGATTGTTCCAGAAGCGCGCGGCGGAAATGCACCCCGTGGGCTGATGGGGGGCGGCGGCTACATCCCCCGCTTCCGCAATCTCCAGACCCGCGAGAAGAATTTCGTGCGCGGCTATGCATACGACTTCGGCAGCGGCGGTACACCCAATCCAAAATATCTGCCACTCTACGGCGACGCGCTGGTAAAGGAACTCGCGAATCTGAATAATGCGAGCTTTTCAATGACGGCCATGGGCGAAGTAATTCCGCGCCACGAGAATCATGTCCGCATCGATTCCACCGTAAAAGATGAGTGGGATATTCCCGCTCTGCACATCACCCATAAATACACCGATAACGAATATGCGATGGCGATAGACGCCATGAACGTCGCCGACGAACTTTGCCACGGGGCCGGGTTCGAAGTGATCGCCAAGCACGCGCAAATGGTGCCGCCCGGAGAGAGCATCCATGAACTCGGCGGCTGCCGCATGGGAGCCGACCCGAAGACGTCCGTGCTGAACCAGCACAACCAGACTCACGACATCAAGAACTTGTTCGTCACCGATGGTAGCGCGTTCGTCTCAGGCGGATCGCAGAATCCGACTATGACGATCCTTGCGTTATCCATGCGCGCTTCGGAATACCTGGCGCAAGAAATGCGAAAAGGGAATGTTTAGTCCGCTCGCATTTCTCCTCTTGTTGGCGGCATCGCAGCCTATTCCATACAGTCATAAAACTCATCTCGCCCTGGGGCTGGAGTGCAAGAATTGCCACACCAATCGCGATCCAGGCGAGATGATGGGTTTCCCCGTCACGTCCACCTGCATGGTATGCCACACAACCGTCAAAAAGGACAGCCCCGCTATCCAGAAGCTGACTGAATACGCGAAAGAGCAGAAGCCGGTTCCCTGGGTTCGCGTCTATCAAATCCCCAGCTACGTATTTTTCAGCCACCGCGCGCACCAGCAAGCCGGAGCAACCTGCCAGTCCTGTCATGGGCCGGTTGCGCAACGGGACGTGATCGTGAAAGAAGTGGATACTTCCATGGGCGCATGCATGGACTGTCATCGGAAGAATAAAGCAAGTATCGACTGCACCTACTGTCACGACCAGCGCCAATAATTCAGTGCGTCATCGCATAAACAAGATAATTGATGCCGATCCGGTAAGCCTGGGACGCGAACTTCTCCGGATACCGCGGGTTATCCGCCCACTCCCAGGCATCGCCGTGATCCTGATTGTGCAGAATGCCTACCATCATGCGGCCGCGGTCGTCGTAAATCGCGCGCCACTTTGGTTCGATGCCATCGTTCTCATATAGCGACCCGGTATAAAGATACTGCGCCCCCGGAACCTGAAACCGGTTATCCAGATCGTAGATGATGTGAAACGCGGCGTCCTTGTTGTCGATATCCACCACCGGGCGATCCGGGAAAACCCGCCGGATGCTTTTCATGAAGATTTCCCATTCCCGGGTGCCATGAAAATCGTCCACCATCAGAGATCCGCCGCGCAACAGGTACTCCCGCAGCTTCGCGCACTGCGCGTCTGTTAGATCCCAGTGCCCCACTTCCACCGCGTAGATCCATGGCCAGTTGAAAATCTCGTTCGTATCGAGGTTCACCACTTCTTCCACTGACCGCGCGTGAATCCGGGTGAGACGCCGCACGCCCTGCACGAATTGCCGTTCCGCCTTCGGTGCGTCGATGCCCCAACTGTAGTACATGTATCCGCCGCGTGGGCGCAAACCACCGCCTTGCCATGTCGGATAGCGAAGCCGCGCAAAAGCCCACTCGGTTTTTTCGTCGCCATCCGGCGGCAGCGACGATTCCGGATGCTCGGTCTCGCCTGGAAACGCTTCTACTCCGAGATTCACGTGATTCGCCGCCCACAGCGAAAGTGCAAAGGAAAAAATCCCAGTCAAGAACAAATACCGGCCGCGCATACTCTCAGCTTACCCGACTATTTGGCCAACGTGGTCTTGAATGTCCCCTCATCCACCTTTTCGTCGCGTCCGGCGTACGTTGTCGTATACGTTCCCTCCAGCTTGTCGCCGTTCAATTTCCCCTTGAGGGCTGAGACCAACTGCGTGCTGTCGTTCCCGAATTGGTAAGACATCTCCATCTCATCTCCCGCCACCCGCAGCGACAGGATCTTCGTCTTCACCTCGGCCCCGGAAAGAGAGAAGCTCGCCTCGGATGTCTGCACCGCGTCGGCTCCCGGTTTCACCGTCAACTGGATTTCTCCGGACGATCCGGAAGCATTGCTGCTCCAGTTACCCTTGAACCGGCCGGCCAGCTCCGCGCTGAGCAGCAGAGAAGTCAGAAATAAGTACAGAAGGAAAGTTCGCATTGGCATAACCTTAGCAGTGTGAGATGCCAATTTCAATCGCCTCCTGTACCCATTTCGAGGTCTGACAGCATCTATTAACCGAACGTGGCGCTCCGAATCTCAACCATACTGCTGACCACTCTGGTGGCGCACCAGTTAGTTCTGGCGCAGGTGTATCCCGGCGGTGGAGGCTATCCGCCCGGTGGCGGAGGCTACCCGCCCGGCGGTGGCTACCCTCCAGGCGGCGGCTATCCCCCTGGAGGTGGTTACCCGCAAGGCGGATCGGGCCAGCAATATCCAGGTGGAATCGGCTTCCCCCGCATTCCCCGCCGCGGAAATAATAAGAAGACCGATCCTAAGAAGGATGCCGTTCCCACCAGCAGCACAAGAGGAATGCTCCGCCGTGCCGATGATAAACTGCTCATCCTTGAAGCAGACGACCATCGGATCGTGCGATTCCAGGTTTCCGGTTCCACCAAATACAAAAGTGAGCAGAAGGACATCAAGACATCGGATATCAAACCCGGCGACCATCTTCTGGTGGAGTCGTCCGAAGATGACCAGGGTGGTTATTTTGCGCTCATAGTGACCAAGGAGAAGGCCGGCACGGAGGCGGAACGTACCGCCGCTTCCGCATCCGATGAGATTCTCACCGTTCCTGGCGCAGGCCCCTCCGGAACTCCAGAAGATGAGCGTCCCCGCCTGCACCGCGCCGATTCGAAAGCCGACCCGAAATCCGATTCGAAAGCCGATTCAAAGCCGCCCAAAGAGGCCAACCCACTTCCTGCTGAAGTGGCGGAAGATAATCGTCCCAGGACCGTGGTGGTCCCCTCTGGAGCTCCCCAGGGCGTGGATGGGGAAGCCCCGCCCCGTATCAAACGCGGCAAGCCCGTGGCGCGAAGGTCCTCCTCGGATGACGATACGCAGGAAGTCGCATCCGCCAGTCTGCCGCCCCTGCCATCGGCCCAAAGCGTTCCCCGGCCCGCCGCCGCAACCGACCGCACAGCCGAGCCGCAGGATACCCGCCAACAGGAAGATCCAATCATCGGGAAGGCTCGCGGCGCTTCCGAGTCTTACACGGAAACCCTTCCCAACTACATCGCGCAGCAGATGACAACCCGCTACATCAGCACCACGCCAAAACCGAGTTGGCAGGCGCAGGACATTGTCTCCGCCGAGGTCATCTACGAGTCGGGAAAGGAGCGCTACCGGAATGTCGCTGTGAATAATAAGCCCACCAAGAAATCGATTGAAGAGGTCGGAGGCTCGTGGTCCACTGGTGAATTTGCCTCAGTCCTGATAGATCTGTTTTCACGCAACACGGCTGCCGTTTTCCACTCCAGGGGAAGCGACACAATCAACAATCGCGCGACCTCCATGTTCAATTTTTTCGTGAATCAGGAAAACTCACACTGGACCATTCACGGCGGTTCGCAATCGTACCGCCCCGCCTATAAAGGTTCCGTGTGGATCGATAAAGAGACCGGCCGCGTCCTCCGCATCGAAATGCAAACGCGCAACATGCCCCAGGATTTTCCGTTTGACAAAGTAGAAATGGCGACGGACTACGACTTCGTCCGGCTCGGCACCATGCAGCAATATCTTCTGCCCGTCCATTCCGAAAACCTGAGCTGTCAGCGGGGCAGCAGCAACTGTTCCCGAAACACCATTGACTTCCGGAATTACAAGAAGTTCGGCTCCGACTCCACCATCATTCTAAAACCGTAGCAGATCATCCGGGCAAAGCCCAGGGATTTATGAGCGGGACGCCCGTAGGAAATCGGCCGCATTACGGGTCAAGACGTGCAGACCATGGCATCGCTCCGTGGCCGTGATCAGCCGTCGCTGGCCGGAATGGTTCGGCCGGCCTTCTGGGCAGCGGCCGTGATTTCGCCCCAGATCCGGCTCGTTTCCCGATCAACTGCCAGCAGGCGGTCTCCGTACGAGGTTTGAAGTGTATCCAGCCAAGCCAGTAGCGTACGCCTTTTGCGGCTTTCTTCAAGCAAGGCAATCCCTTTAGCAATTTCACCAACCGACAGCACGCTCACGAACAGATCGTCGCTATCGAAGGCTTCGACAGCCTCTCGCACGCCGGGATGAGCCTGGGCACGCAGCAATTCCGAGAGAACGCAAGTATCGAGGAGCGCCCTCACAACTCCGTGTCCCGCATGGGGGAACGGCCGCGCGTGAGATCGAGGTCATCGAGGGCCGGACCTTTGCCGGTCAGAAATTCCTTGAAGCCCGGCCGCTTGCCCGTCAGCTCCTCATAATCGCGCTGAGCCAGTACGACGGCCGCATCATCTGGGCGCAGAACCCACTGCGGTCCTTCGAGAAGAGCCCGGTTCACCAGTTCACTAAAGCGATTTTTGGCCTCGGCCAGTTGCCATTCCATGTTGCCCTCCAAAGGAACAACCTAGATATATCTATCCTGACACAATGGAAAGCTGACGGCAAAATTGCATTCTGAGACCGTACCCACAGCAGTACGCGGCAGAGCGAGGATCTTTAGTGTCCGCTGTGAGACCTCGCCGACAAGCGTGGTCTCACAGCGGGATGCAGATTCCTCCCAAGGGAGTTGTCGAGAAAGGAAGTACAGATTCCAGATCGACTTCACTCATTCTGGTCGACGAGGCAGACCGGCTTCGCATGGCGAGCCTAGAACAAGTCCGGGCGATTTTCGACGAGGGGCAAATTGGCCTGATTCTCATTGGCATGCCGGGATTGGAGAAGCGGCTGGCGCGTTATCCGCAGTTCTACTCGCGAATTGGATTCGCGCATGAGTTTCGGCCGCAGCCGTGGGCTGAAGGTGCCGTAGCGGCCATCATCCGAATTGCGGGTGGGAAATTTCGCCTGCTGAATCGGCTCCTCACCCAGATGGAGCGAATTCTCGAAATTAGTCGTTGTGGCAAGTGACCGAAGCCGTTGTGGAAGCTGCGCGTGAGAGCTTGGTCATTAGGCAGTCTTGAGACAAAACTCTACGCTGCGGCGTCACTGGGGATCTATCCGCGCTGGCTACTTTCCGGTGTCTCCGAGCCCAACTTCTGGATGGCCGACCTTCGCGAAGCTGCCAGGCACTATATTGTGGACTCCTGGTTTACGCCCTGTCCACGTCTTCGCAATTTGCAAACCCCGATTGCAGCAATTCCAAGGATGACTAGTCCGATCGAAGACGGCTCAGGGGTTGGTGCCGCTCCTCCGACGAACCCCACAGCTGGGTCAAGGCTCGTAACGACGCTGGTTTGGCCGTTTGCCAAATCGAGAGCCAGCAACTGCTGGGTCTCTATGTCGAAGGCGTAGAACGTTCCGTTCACTTGAGTAATACCCGAGATGGTCTGAGCGGTAGGTCCGACGAGTGTTGCAACTCCGGTGGCCGGATTAATCTGGTACAGCTTGTCAAGAAGACCATGGGTGACTTGCCCGGTTAGAGGGTTAAACCTATTCGTGTCGAAGGTTGCATATAACTTTCCATTCCCCGGGAATAGAGTGTCTGAAAAAACGTTTGCAGTTCCGTCGGGATTCGAAGTGAAATGCGAAGCAAATGGATTCGGCGGAATACCCGTCGGTCCAATCAGCGTTGCAGCGCCGGTCACTGGGTTGACCGTATAGAGGTTGTGACTGAAATCGGTTGCATAGAGGGTTCCTGCCAGTCCGGCGAGGACGCTCGCCGAG
>JBBPYD010000048.1:0-17031 GCA_038200305.1 Bryobacterales bacterium | reverse complement strand
TTCGAATGCTTCCGCGAATCGTTTTCGCGATTCGAGATCGATCTCGTGAATGGCCTTCTCGGTATCGCGGATGGAATCGAGCAGATCCTGACGCTGGGCGTTGAGGAAGTCGTAACGTTGCTGCGCTTCCTCGAATTCTTCGAGAGCCTGGGTGTTCACGGGACCCAGGGCTTCGATGCGCGACCGGACTTCCTGATAGCGCTGCTCGGCTTCAGCAAGGCCGTGCTCGTCGAGAACGGTTTCCTCGGATTGGGCCAGTTCTTCCAGGCTCGCGTTCAGTTCCTTGCGGCAAGTCTCTTCCAGATACTTGAGCTCGGCCTGACGCTTCACCAGCTCCAATTCGATCTGCGAGCGTCTTTCGCCGGCTACTTGTACGTCGAGCCGGGCTCGCTTCAGGATTTCCTCTACACCAGCCAAAGCACGGCGGAACTCAGTCTCTTTCGCCGCCAGACCAGCGACGTTCGCCTCACTGGCCGCCATCTGCTCAGTCAGGAGCGATGCACGCGCGTCCAACTCGATGTTGTCGGATAAGAGCCGGGCCTTTTCCACGCCGAGCCGCTCCATTTCCTTAGCAAGTTCCTGGCTGCGATGCGCTACCTCACGAACCTGATTTTCGACGCGCATCCGTGCGGCGTGCTCCGATCGACGGCGCTCTTCAAAACCGGCGAGGTCCACACGAAGCGCTGCGTGCTCTTCGCCGATTCGCACAGTCTCTTCCTGGAACTGCTGAAGGGAAGAGCGGGCATCGGCAAGGGCCTTCTCCTGCTCGAGCCGTGCGGCTTCTTTTGCGGCGACGGCTGTTTCGTTTTCAGTGCGTCTGGCAAGGGATCGTTCGCTTTCCTGCGCAAGGCGTTGCAGCTCAAGCCGGGCTACCGAGAGACGGGAATTAGCACGAGAGAATTCTTCGCCCATTTTCCGCATCTCGTGATCGATGGCGAGCGCGTCCTTTTCCTGGTTCTGCTGCATGCCACGGAGGCGTTCCATGTCCTCCGTGAGGCGGCCGATATCGTCTTCCAAATCTTCCAGCAGGGCTTTGGTGCGGTCGAATTCGCTCTGCCGTGTTTGTAATTCCGAAGTTACTTCCCGCAGTTCGCGCTTCAAGGCAAGGGGGCCGCTGCCCGTTTTCTTGCCGCCGCTGACGGCGTGGCCGTGATAACAGACGCCGTCCGGCAGAAGGAAATAAATGTCCGGATATTGAAGCGCAAGGCGTTGCGCGGCACTCCGATCTTTGGCAAGAAAGCAGCGCGAAAGCCGCGGCAACAGATCCGCGGGCGCGTTTGTCAGGCCATTGGTGAGGCGAAGAACGCCGCTCAAAGGGCCGATGATGCCGGTTTCCGGAGCCGGCGCAGCGCATAGGACCGCTCCCTCACTGTCACGGCTCAGTTCCTGTTCGGGATGGACCAGGAAAGTGGCGCGGCCATCCATGCCGCTGCGCATCAGGTCGATGCCGCGATCAGCCTGTGCCCAATCCTTCACTACTACGTATTCCAGCTCTTCGTGAAGGAATTCCTCGGTTGCTTTTTCGTAGGCCGTATCCACTTCAACGAAATCGGCGAGCACACCGATCGGTTTCAGATCCTGCGCCTGACCGCGCTCGATTGCGGTGAAAAGACGTTTTACCGATTCGGTGGTATAGGCGCGATGAGAGAGGATCTGCTCGAGGGAATCCTTATGGGCCTTGAGCCGCGAAGTGTTGTTGCGCAACTCGTCCAGTTTACGGCGGCTTTCGGAAGCCTTGGCCTTTCTTGTGGCCAGATCTTCATCCACATTGCGCCGCTGTTCAGCGATGGACTGGAGTTCCATTTGGCGGGCGCTGAGACGGCTGGACAGTTCGGTCTTCAGATTTTCCAGCCGCTCGATCTCGATTGCGGCACCTTCGGATTCCTTCTTGGAACGGGCTACATCGCGCTCGATGCCAAGAAGATACTGATCAATCTGCGCTAACTGATTTTTCAGTGACGACGCTTCGCCCAGAAGACGGAGCACCTGCTGACGGCAGGTTTCCATGGAGCGTTCCCGGTCACGCAGCATGCCTTGTAGGGTTTCGCGTTCTTCGTTCTTTGCGGTGAGAGCTGTGCGCGCTTTTTCCGTCTGTAGTTCGAGTTCGGTGAGCTTTTGGGAGTGTGCGTCAAGTTCCAGTTGTTGTTGGACGAAACGCTTCTCAAGATCCTGAGATTCCGTTTCGCCCCGTGTGAGACGCTGCTCGATGGAGCCGATCTGGCTGGCCTGATTTTGCAGTTTGCCGCGCGTGCGTTCGGCATCCACCCGCTGTTCGGAGAGTTGCTTGCGGGCTTCAGTGAGGTGGGCTTCTACCCCGTAGCAATGCTCCTGCAACCGGGCCTGCTCTCTCTCCTTTTCTGCGACCTGCGCGGTGAGATTCTGGAACTCGCTGGTGGCCACGTTCAGATCAAGAGCGGTCTTGGCGGCCTCACGTTCCACCATGCTGTAGCGGCCGGCCAGAGCGCGGCGTAACTGCCCCACCATTTCCGTTTTCAACTCGTCATAGCGTTTGGCTTTCGCGGCCTGGCGCTTGAGTGAATTGACCTGGCGGCTGACTTCTTCCAGAATGTCGAAAACTCGGGTGAGATTTTGCTTTGCGCCTTCGAGCTTCGATTCGGCCAGGCGCTTTTTCGTCTTAAAGCGGGTGATACCGGCGGCTTCCTCGATCACGTTTCGACGATCTTGCGGCTTCGTGCTGAGGATTTGGCCAATGCGGCCCTGCTCGATAATGGCGTAGCTTTCCGGACCCAGTCCCGAGCCCATGAAGAGATCCTGAATATCACGGAGACGGGCGGCGCGGCCGTTGATCAGATATTCGCTGTCGCCCGAACGGTACAGGCGGCGCGTGATGGTCACCTCTTCCGGCTTCGCTTCCGGGTGATGGCCTGTGCCGTTGGCCTGAGAGGGGAATTCCGCGTTGACGGACGGGTCTACCATGGTCATGGTAACGGAAGCCATGCCCAGCGGTTTGCGCTCCCTGGTGCCGGCGAATATCACGTCCTCCATCCGGCTGCCGCGCAGGCTCTTGGCGGATTGCTCGCCCAAGACCCAACTGATAGCGTCGCTCAGATTGGACTTGCCGCAGCCGTTCGGTCCGACGACCGCCGCAATGCCGGAACCGTGGAACCGCATTTCCGATTTGTCGCAAAAGGATTTGAAACCCTGGATCTCAACGCGCTTTAGTTTCAGCAACTGAGGCGAACCCCTTTAAGCATAGGATTTACTGGAAGGGCCAAGGGCCCTCCACTCGGGGGATGTTTGAATCATAAACGGCTTTCAAGGAAAAGTAAAGCGCTGGCAGCACTAAATGATGGGGTGAACAGAATTTGACCACTAGATGGAGTAGGGGCCGTCTTCACGTCCTGGATGGCCAACGTGGTTTTCGTTTCTCGTGAAACGCGGTTACGCCTTCAGCGAAATCGGCACTGACGAAGGCTCTGGCCCGGTATTCGGAGGCCAACTTCCCTGCTCTGTGCTCATCGGCTCCTCTTGCATGGCGGACGAAATCTAGGCCGCTGCCGACGGCTTGCGGGCTCATTTCCGATAATTGGACGGCCATCGCTGTGGCGCGGTCATCCAACTCAAAAGGCGGCGCAACTTCATGCACGAAGCCCCATTGCAGCGCCTCCGGCGTGTTGAAGATGCGGCCTGTGAGACTCAATTCCACGGCGCGGCGTTCGCCCACAACGGTCTGGATGGCGCGGAAAACGACATAGGGCCACATGGCAATGCGGATTTCCGTGAGTCCGAAGGTGCAGCCCTGAGCGGCGATAACGACGTGAGCGTTCGCAACCAGGCCGAGGCCACCGCCCAGCGCTGGGCCTTGCACGGCTGCGACAATCGGTTTCGTGCTATGCGCACCAATGGTGAAAATCTTCTCGTGGGTGTACGTCCAGGCGGCCGCTTCGGGAGACATGGCCTCATCCAGGTCCATTCCGGCGCAGAACACGGGACCCTTTGCATCCATCAGAATGGTTCCCACCTTTGGGTCATGCTGGGCCTCATCGAGAGCGCCCGCCAGCGCGTTGCAGAGTTTGATGCTGAGCGCGTTCCGCTTCTCCGTGCGATTGAGGGTAAGGCGGAGAACCCGATCTTCGCGGCTAATCTCTAAGCTCTCGCTCATCGGCTTCGATCTCCATTCGTAGTAGCGCGGCGCTCATGGTTTTACCTTGCGCGTCGATTCTGAGGGACAGCGTTCCACCTCCGCCGAGGGCTTCATGCAACAGGAAGTTCAGAGCGCCCAGGTTGGGGAGTTCAAAGCGTTCCACATCCCCTTTGACCATATCCCCAAAGTGAGCCTTGACGCGTTCGGGAGTCACTTCACGGACCAGGATGGGATAGTTGCTTTCGTTATAGGCAATGATGCCGATGTTGGATGTGTCGCCTTTGTCGCCGGAGCGGCCGTGGGCGATTTGTGAAAGTGGAATCTTCATTCGATCACTTCGATTCTTGTCTGGATTTCATCGCGTGGGACGAGGGCGGGCCAGTACGCGACGACTTCACGCACGGGAGGACGCCCCTCGCCGAAGCCGGTGGCGGTGGGTGGACCGTTCAGCACCAGCGGGATCAGCTCCCTGGTGAATCGATCCACGGCCTTGCGATCCGAGCTGCGGATGCCGATACGAAGTTGGATTTCAGGCGGGTCCGTTGCCGGATGCGCGGCGGGGCCGTGGCAAGCGTTGTAGCCGAAATACTCCGAGTAGATTTCATCGAAGTGCAGACCGAGCGATTGTAGGCGTTCGCGCACAATGGCATCGGCAGCTTTCGCTTTCTCGATGGCTTGCGGCCAGCTATAAACCAGAGTTCCGACAGCTTTCCAGCCATCGGCGTAGCTGATGGAGACCTTCAACGTATCCGTGCGTGGACCGCCTTGGATGCCGGAAACCTGAACCCGGTCCGCGCCAACGTCTTCGAGCTTAATGCTGGTGAAATCGGCGACGCAATCGGGTGTAATGTATTTCTTCGGATCGCCCAGTTCGTAAAGAAGCTGCTCTTTCACAACGTCTGTAGTGATGCGGCCTCCGGTGCCTTTGTGCTTTGTGATTACGAACACCCCATCGGGGCCGGCTTCGATAATTGGATAACCGATATTGGCGATGTCTGGAATGCTCTGCCAATCGACCTGGCAATTGCCGCCGGTGCATTGAGCGCCGCACTCGACAATGTGTCCGGCGATGGTTCCGGCTGCCAGCAGATTCCAGTCGCCGGCCTTCCAACCGTAGCGATGGATCATTGGCGCGAGGGCTAGGGCCGTGTCGGTGCAGCGCCCAGCAATCACAATGTCCGCGCCGGTTGCCAGCGCTTCCACCAACGGGAATGCACCGATGTACGCGTTCGCACTGAGAATACGATCTCGAATGGTGGAAAGGGGCTCTCCCGTATCCATGCTCTTCATATGAATGCCGCGCGCGAGCATGTCATCGAGACGTCCGTACACATCGTCGCCAAGCACCACTGCCACCTTCAACGCCGGGGCGAGGCGGCGCACTTCGCGGGCACAGGCTATCGGGTTTACGCCGCCGGCATTCGCGATTACCTTGACGTTCCGTTCCTTGAGAAGCTTCGCCACGCGCCCGATCAGGACCGGAAAATCCCGCGCGTACCCTAGCGTTGGGTCATCCAGCTTTTGCTTTTGCAGGATAGACATGGTGACTTCGGCAAGGTAATCGAGAATCAGATAGTCGATTGGGCCTTGCTCGATCAGGCGCACCGGCGCTTCGAGCCAGTCGCCCCAGAAACCTTGTCCATTGGCGATGCGGATCATAGGGTTTCCAGCACCAGATGCTCACTATGTTTTTTGTACATGGTTGCTTCCAGGGCAAACGTAAGGACTCGGCGGGTGGCCAGCGGATCGATGAGGGCATCGACATGACCGCGCGCTGCCGCGTACTTTGCGTCAAGCCAGTGATCGTAATCGCCGCGGGTCTGCTCTATGCGGCGTTGCAGATCCTCGGGGACCGGCTTGCCTGCTTTCTGCAATTTTTCCAGTTCCGGGCCGTGGACGGCTTTGACGGCGGAATCGCCCTCCATCACTCCGATGCGAGCGGTAGGCCAGGCGAAGGTGAATGTGGGGTCGAAGCCTTGCCCGGCCATTGCGTAGTAACCCGCGCCGCTGGCGTGGTTGATAGTGAGGACGATCTTGGGAACAGTGGCGCATGCCATGGTCTCCACCATCTCCGCTCCGGCGCGGATGATGCCTTCGCTTTCGACTTCACCGCCCACCATGAAGCCGGAAACGTCTTGAATATAGAGGAGCGGGATGCGATGGCGTTCGGCGTTCTGGACGAAGTAGGCCACCTTGCGGGCGGATTCAGTATAGACGATGCCGCCGATGCGTGGGCCTTCGGAAGTCTTCAGGAAGCCGCGCCGGTTTGCGATGATGCCGACCGGATATCCGGAGAGCTTAGCATTGGCGCAAAGCATCTCCGGCGCATGTTCGGTCGCGAACTCCACGTAGTCCTCTGAATCGAAGATGCGGTCGAGGATCTCCACAATGTCGTAAGGCGCACGGTGGTCTTGCGGCATGATTTGATACAAACCCTCGGCGGGTTTGGCTGGCGCGGTGGCGTGCGGCTTCGCGGGCGCGTCGGGCATGGAGCGGAACTGCTGACGGATAAGGCTCAGGCAGCCGGGATCGTCCTTCGCCATGTAGTGCGCGACTCCGCTGGCGCGCGTATGCATGGTAGCGCCGCCCAGCGACTCGGAATCGATCACCTGTCCCACCGCGCCCTTGACCAGGTTGGGGCCGCCGAGGCCCATGAAGCTGGTGTTCTCCACCATGATGATGACGTCACTGAGAGCTGGCAGGTAGGCGCCGCCTGCAATGCACGGTCCCATGACGGCTGCGATTTGCGGCACCTTGAGCTTCTGGCGCATCAGCGAGTTGTAGTAGAAGATGCGGGCCGCTCCATATTGGCCGGGGAAGATGCGGTCCTGCAGGGGCAGGTTAACGCCGGCGGAATCCACCAGATAGACGATCGGGATGCGATTGCGCATAGCGATCTCCTGCGCGCGCAGGATCTTGGTGATGGTTTCGGGCCACCATGCGCCGGCTTTCACGGTCGCATCGTTAGCGACGATGACGGCTGGACGATTTTCGATTCGGGCAAGACCTGTAACGACACCGGCGCCGGGGGCTTGGCCGTCGTACAGATCCCAGGCGACGAGCAGACCAATTTCGAGAAACATCGATCCGGGGTCGATCAGCTTGGCAATGCGTTCACGGGCAGTGAGCTTGCCATCACGGTGCTGCTTATCGATCTTAGCGGGGCCGCCACCAAGCCGAAGACGATCTTCCAGTTCTTGAAGCTGCTCCACTTGTTGCTTCACGTGCTCTTAGTTTACTGTGCAGGCTATGCTATTTGTAATGGTGGGAATCGATCGGCATACCGCGCGGGTGACATGGACGGTGTTCCTGATTGCACTTCTGTTGGCGATGATCTACGCCGCGCGGGAGGCGATTCTGCTTTTCATTCTGGCGATCTTTTTCGCTTACCTGCTGGCTCCGCTGGTTGAATATCTGGATCAGCTCACGCCCCGGCGTGTATCGCGGAGGCTGTCTTTAGCAACTACATACACAGTGCTGATCGTGCTTTTAATTCTGGCGAGTGTCGCGTTGGGATCCAGGCTGTCAGAAGAGGGATCGGCTCTGTTCAATAAGATGCCCAATCTTTTGAAGAACCCGAACCTGACCAGGCTGCCGTTGCCTAGCTGGCTGGAACCCTTCCGCGCACGGATTATTTCCGCGGCCAGTTCCTATCTTGAAACCGGCACCCAGCAACTGCTGCCGTTTCTGCAGAATGCTGGAGGCAAGCTGGCCAGTTTCATTAGCGGAGCGCTGTTTATTGTTCTGGTGCCGATTCTCAGCTTCTTCTTTTTAAAGGATGCAAAGGAGATGCGGCGTAGTTTTCTGTCATTCTTCTACGACAGCCCCAACCTGACAATGATGGACAATCTGCTGAACGATTTGCATCAGCTATTGGGGAAGTACATTCGCGCGCTGGCGATTCTGTCGGGTGCAACGTTCGTGGCCTACGCGATTTTATTGGAGATTATCGGCGTGCCCTATTCCGTGCTGCTGGCCGCGATTGCCGCACCCCTGGAATTCATTCCGGTTCTTGGGCCACTGACGGCGTCCATTGCCATTATTCTTGTGGCAGCCTTCAGCGGATATCAGCATTTGCTGTGGATCTTCGCGTTCCTTGCGATCTATCGAATTTTCCAGGACTACATCCTGTCTCCTTATCTGATGAGCGAGGGCGTGGAACTGCATCCGCTGCTGGTGATCTTCGGGGTTCTTGCCGGTGAGCGAATCGGCGGGGTATGGGGCATGTTTCTCTCGGTTCCGGTGCTTGCGGCGGCCCGGGTGCTTGTGGTGAGACTGCAAAGGGCTAAACAACCGGTATGAAGTGGTGGATGTGGCTGATGGTGGCTCCAATGTATGGACACACCATCAGCATGAGCAATGGCGATCTGCAGGTACACGGAAATCGCGCTACTTATCAGATCAGAATGCCGGTTTACGAAGTGACGCACATTCCAGACCCGGCCCGGCAGCTCTTTGAGAGCATTCGTTTTTCCAGCGGGGGTAATGAGGGCAAGCTGATTGAGAAAGGGTGCCATGATAGTCCGGCCGATGGGATGTTCGTCTGCGACGGCATCTATGAGTTCGCAAAGCCGATAGAAACACTGGAAGTGGAGTGCCGGCTGGCGCGGATCACGGTTCCGAATCACGTTCATCTGTTGAGGGCTTTCAAAGACGGGAAGACCGATCAGGCGATGTTTGACGTCACATTCGAAAAAGCGGAATTGCGCTTCCGTCCGCCAACCGCATTTGAGACAGCGGTGAGGGAAGTGATGGCGGGGATGTTGCGAGCTGCGAGCGCTGTTGCCGGCCTGCTGTTTCTGTTCGCGTTGGCGCTGGCTTCGCGGTCATGGCGGGAACTGTGGCTACTGACCGGCTGCTTTCTGATTGGGGAAGCTCTGGCGTGTCTGATTCAGTGGAATCCGTCACCACGGTTTATTGAAGCGGCAATGGGATTAACGGTCGCGTACCTTGCGGTGGAGATCCTGCTGCTGCCGTCGGCGGGGAGCCGGTGGGCCGTGGCCGGGGCGTTGGGTGTGTTTCACGGAATGTACTTCGCGCTATTTATTCGTGATAGCGAGTATCGCGCGGCTTACGTGCTGACAGGGGTTGCGGTAGTGGAGCTCGCTCTGGTACTGGGGCTTTGGCTTTTATCGCGGCGGGTTACGTGGGCGCATCGGTATGCGGCGATGCTGTTGATCGGACTTGGCATGGCATGGTTTGCTTCGCGGGTGCTGGTTGGCTGACCCGTTATAGAACGATTCGATAGAGGTGCCATTCTTTCTTGTGGGTTGCACCCAATCGCCGGTAGAAATCGATCGCGATCTGGTTCCAATCGAGCACCGTCCATTCCATCCGTCCGCAACCGCGGCGTTTTGCCTCGGCAAGCATTTCGGTGAACAACGCATAACCCACCTTTTTGCTCCGGTATTCGGGGAGAACGAACAGATCCTCCAAATACAACGTCGGTTGCGCCAGGAAGCTGGAATAGGTTTCGAAAACGAAGGCATATCCGGCGGCGTGTCCGTTCACTTCGGCGATCCAAGCATCGAATCGTTTCGACATGTCGGCAATCAGGCGCTGTTTGGCGGCTGCGTCCGGACGGTCGAGCTTTTCGTAATCGGCCAATGCGTCGACCAGACGAAGCACCGCTTCCGCATCGGCGGCGGTGGCTCGTCTGACTACCGGAGTGCCATGTTCGGCCATGCAATCTCCACTCCCTGTGCTTGAATTTTCGATTGGAATTGTTTCAGCGCTGTAGCAGAGTTTCGGATCTGGCGGGGCGTGCTCCTGGTCTGAATCGCCTGTGCAGCCAGGCAACCGGCGGCTTCGCCGATGTTCCATTCCACGGGATGCAGGCGGTAACAACCATTGGTAATATGTGTGACGCCGAGGTTCTTGCATGCCGGCAACAGATTTTCGACACGCTTCGGAATGAGAGCTCCGAGGGGAATTTGGAATGGAAGCGATCCGACGTCGATATAGTTATCGCCGCCCGTGGTGGGATGCAAATCGATCCGGTAGCTTCCAACGCCTACTGAATCCGCGAAGGGTTCGGCGGCGGTGCGGCCCTCGGATGCCACATGCTGTTCGAGTACGGTGAATTCAGCCTGAATGCGCCGCGATTCGCGAATGTAGGGATATTTCGCGAGTCCATCTTCAGTGCCAACGATGCCGGGACACAGGCGGATACCGGGGAATTCTGTTTGCATCCAGTAGAGCAGAGACAGGCTCAGTTGCTTGGCGCGGTGGATCTGTTTCGCGGCCTCGGCTTCTGAAACGTCAATCAGAGTCCCGAGCAGATAGTCGTTTTGCGGCCAGTTTACTAGTGTCACGTCTCTCGATATTGTGCCGGGCAAGAAGCGGCGCCTAGCTACGATACGGCGGTAAAACCAATAATCCAGGCCGGTGCCCGGGATCAAATCGTCCCGCTCCGGTGTGATCTTGCCGCCACGCGGCTGCAACGTTCTAGGATCGGTGGTGGTCCAGCTCAATAGTTTGCCGGGCCACGGCGGATGCAGAGCGGGTACGTAATCCCGCCAAAATGCGTACTCTTCCGGCTTGTCGATTGTGTTGTTCTCGCCCGCGCCGTGGTCAATTGCAAAACAGATCGAAAATGCCTGGACGTTGGCTGGCTGGGCCGATTCCGGAGCGTGCGGCTCGCCGGTTTGGCGGCGAGACTCAGATCCGGTCACGTATTCCGTGCGCGTGAGCGGAAGCAGGTCGCCGAGTTCGGTAGCATCGAGAAAGTATGGAGCGTTGATGGTCCGTTGAACGCCGGATTCCAAGCTCCTGAGCGTTATGGAACGGATTTTGTCGCCGTTGATATCGGCAGCAACCGGCTTGTGACGGAGCAGGAGTGTTAGTTGCCCTCCGCTCAGCCAAGCCGCCAGCATATTTTGCAAAACGGCCAGGAAGACACGGGGTTCCGCGGTCATGTTGCTCACGAATCCACCACCGGGATTGAAAACCGCGCGGCTCCGCGTCTCGGCGGTGAGCGGGTAATTGTGACGATAGTAATCGCGGACTCCGGCGCGAAAGGACCGGTAGGAATCGGTGCTTCCGAATGCTTCAATCCATCTGTGTTCATCCGGCGGTACGGCTTGCGATGTGAGTTGACCGCCGATCCAATCCGTCTCTTCGGTGAGAATAACGCTCATCCCATTGCGAAGCGCGCCGAGCGCGGCCGCGCAGCCACCCACGCCGGCGCCGATGATTGCCACATCACAGCGGAGTTCGCGCGCAGCGAACAGAGGAGTTCCGGCAAGGGCTAGGAAATGGCGGCGGTTCATAAGAGGCCGAACGCGGCGGATGCGGCTCCGAGGATGCCGACATTGGATGCCAGAAGCGCGGGCACGATGGGAGTCTGCGCCGCAAACTGATTGATGGAGCGCTGAGGGACCATTGCTCTGAGACGGGTAAAGAGCGGCTCACCAATTTGAGATATCCCTCCGCCGACTACGATGATATCGGGGTCCAGCAGATTTACGATGCTGCCCAGCCAGGCGCTTAGCATCACCGCGAGTTCGTCCAACTGCGCGGAGGTCATCGCTTCCGGCGAAATGCCCCGGCTTTGCAGGGCCGTTCCGGACGCAAGCGCTTCGATGCAACCGGGAGTACCACAATTGCAGATGGCCTGGCTGCGGTAATCGATGGATACATGGCCGCCTTCGCCAGCAGCTCCGTTCTTTCCGTGATAGATGCGGCCGTTGAGAATAATGCCCGCTCCGATTCCGGTACTGATGGTCACATACAAGACGCTATCGTAGCCTCGCGCGGCGCCAAACTTCGCTTCCGCCAGCCCTGCGGCGTTGGCGTCATTCTCCACACAACAGGGCAGTCCATAGCGATCGCGGATCTGTTGGGCCAAAGGAATATTGCGCCAACCTGGAAGATTTGGCGGATTGAGAACCACGCCCGTCTTCGGATTGAGCGGGCCGGGCGCGCAGATCCCAATGGCTTTGACTTCCGGAATAAGGCAGTGTTCAATTGCTCTGTACAATTGCGCGATTGAGGTTTTATAGCCGTCCGCGGCAAGTGTAGGCAGCATGATGGAGTTCTGGATGCGGATCTCCGCTCCGGCGTTGATGGCCTGGCCCGCGGCTATCTTTGTTCCTCCAATATCGACTCCCAATACCAGCACTGCCTGGTACGATAACATGCGCGTGTTAGTGCGTCTAACCTGGCATGGGATTCTTGACCGCAGCTTTCTTCGCGGCGCTGGTGTGGCTTGGAAACGCGTCGTCCCTTGCGGCGGCAGGTGGAATCGAAACTGATTCGGGATACACGCAATCTCACGGTTGCCGCGGCAGGAGCATTGACGGTCCAGTTGCTGGAACGGCCGGCCGCAATGAGGCTTTCGGAAATGGTGGAGCGGCGCCGCTGGGGGTTGTTGCCCAGGCTGCGGCTCTCAAGACGAATGGAGACTGCAATTGCGGTGATTCTGCTGGACTATACGCTTTACGTCTGGCATGTTTTGACGCACCGTGTGCCGTTTCTGTGGAGATTTCACGTTGTTCATCACGTGGACTTGGACCTGGACGCTTCCACCGCGATCCGGTTTCACTTTGGAGAGCTTGCTCTTTCAGTCCCGTGGCGCGCCGCGCAGATCGTAATGATCGGGGTTTCATCGGGCGCATATGCCGCTTGGCAGACCGCATTATTCTTATCCATTCTGTTCCACCACTCGAATGTACGGTTGCCATTGCGGGTGGAACGATGGCTGAGCCGGATTCTGGTAACGCCTCGAATGCATGGGATTCACCACTCGATGGTTCGCGAAGAGACGAACTCGAATTGGTCCAGCGGTCTCACAATTTGGGACCGGCTGCATGGAACGCTTTTACTGAATGTGCCGCAGGAAGCGATTACGATTGGCGTCCCGGCCTTCCGAACACCGCATCAAGTGGAGCTGTCGAGAATAATGGAGATGCCGCTTGTTCCTCAACCGCCTACTTGGGAATTACCTTCTGATTTGCATTCTTAATAGCTCACCGTGAGCCAGATGCGGCACACGCGGACAAACGAAACTGCTGAATCGCGCGGGCGTCCTCTTCTTGACTAGGAGATCTCATGTTTCACCACATAAAGGAATTACAGTTCGACGCTCGAGTTTCCGGACCCGATCCGCGGTTTGCAAAACTGCTGCTCGAACAGTTTGGGGGTGGCAACGGCGAGCTGAAAGCTGCGATGCAATATTTTACACAGGCCTTTGGAGTTCGCCAATCCTATCCCGACAAGTACGACTTGTTAATGGACATCGCCACGGAAGAGTTCAGCCATTTGGAGATTGTGGGAGCCACGATCACCATGCTGCTGGCCGACGTCAATGGGGAGTTGAAGAATGCCGTCGAGCAACCAGCCTGGGAAAGGTAATGGAAGGAAAGGCGGGGCGGGAGTCGCTGATCCATGAAGCGCTGACCAGTCCGCATTTTCTAGTCCTCTCTGGCGGAGGCCCAACTGTGACGGACTGTGCGGGCATCCCGTGGAGCGACTCGTTTGCCAACTCGAACGGCGACCTCACCGTTGACATTCGGTCGGATATCGCCGCTGAATCCAGGGCGAAGATCGTTTACGAATACCTGATGCAATTCACTGACGATCCGCTGGTGAAGGAGAGCCTGGGCTTCCTGATGACGCGCGAAATTGCTCACTTCCAGCAGTTTACGGCCGCGTTGTCCCAGATCGAACCCAACTTCCCGCCCGGAGTTCTGCAGGGCGATCCACGGTTTACTCACACCTACTTCAACATGTCTGATGGAAAGAACGTTCGCGGTCCGTGGAATCAGGGACAAGGACCGTGGCAGCAGGGAGAAGAGTGGGCCTACATTGAGGATCCGGTCGAGCATGTCAGAGAGACTCAGGGCTTGATGAAGGAACCGATTCAGGGCACTTCCCAAACCATGAAACAGGTGGAAAAATTAAACGAGAAGCTCAGCCGCGAGCGTAGTAACGAAGTGAACGAAGCGGTTCCAACGGGTGAGAATCAGTGGTCGGAATATCCGGAAGACTCGCTGGAACCCTCCCGCCGACAGGGACCTTGTGAATATGCAGGGTGAAAGCGGAAAAGGCCCTCCCGATTCCGGTGATCAAAAGGACGCGGGTCTCAGTGATACTGCGAGACCCGTTCCTTCACAGGCGGAAGGAGACGAGCAGACGATAGACGACGATCTCCGCGAAAAAGAGGAGCGTCCTGAATAGGCGTATTCTATTGATTGGACTCACAACCGGTTAACGAAAAACAGTACGCGGAACTGCTTGCGCAAACGAGGCCGGGTGTCATTGAAACGCCACAGGAGCACGAGCGACTGCTCGATGTGGCGGAACGGTTGATGGAGAAAGGCGATAAGCTTGCGCCGGAAGAAATCAAGCTGCTGGGCTTGTTGGTGTTTCTGATTGAGAGCTTTGAAGCTGGTGGCGATGCGGACAGCGATGAGCTGGAAGTCGACGCGGAACCGCCCGCTCCGCATGAGACCTTGCAGCGTCTGCTGGCTGCAAGGGGGCTTGCGCTGTCAGATGTAGAACATCTGCTGGGGAATGTTTACTTGGCGCGGGAGGTTCTGGCGGGCAAACGCCCGATCTCCAAAGGCCAGGCTAAGGAGCTAGGGAAGTTCTTTCAGGTACCACCCAAGCTGTTCTGCTAGACCGCCATCATGGGGAAGATTCCCCGATCTTTTAATCCGGACAACGCGAGACCGTAACGGCCATGGACGCCCGTCTTTTCGAAAATATGCTTTAGATGAATCTTTACTGTGCCGGGGCGGATACCGAGTTCGCGTCCGATTTCCTTGTTTTTGAGACCCTGTTCCACCAACTCCATCACTTGTTGTTCACGCGGGGTAAGCTCGGACCGCGGGTAGCGCTCGGGACGAACCGCTTCACGGAACACAGCGTCTTCCATCCATGTGTTTCCTGCACCTACAGTCCGCAGGCAGTTGAGCAGCGTTTCGGGCGCGGCGGTTTTGCGAATAATGCCACGCGCACCCATTTGAAAGAAGCGTAAAGCCTCTGCTTCGGAGATGGAGGTGCCCCACACAACGGCGGCTGTCTGAGTAGGCGCGTCTCTCAGGCGGGTGAGCCATTCGAGGGTCATCTGAACGCCAAATGCCTTATCCAGGATGACGATATCGGGAGTATTGGCGAGTACGGCATCCAGAGCGGCCGGTAAAGTTCCTACCGCCAGCAGGAATTCCAGTTCGCCGGATTGATTGAGGAGGACGCGGAGCCCTTCAGCGGTAACTGGTTGAGTCTCGCAGACTACTATGGTCGATTTGTTATGAGTCATATGGGCTGATTCCAGCTTCTGAGAGTCATATCGGTCTGCAAGTGCAATGATTTAATCGAAATCATCGAAACCTGCTCTCACGTTTCGGTATTCGCCGCCGATGTGTAAAGACAAGGGCAAGCCATCTGCCCGCAGTGAATTCGCAGCTCCTATGCCGGTTATCGACGCAAGGTATTACAAAACGCTTGTTATCTGCCCGAACAAGGGGATGGCCGGTGAGTTAGCGCCGATTCTTTCCCATGGTCTGCCACTCGCACCGGTTCACGTGACCAACGATTATCCAGACCGCCGCCCTCTGGCGGACCTGCTCAAGAGAGTGGATGCGAAGCTCTGTTTTCTGGATGTTTCCTCTAATTTGGAAATGGCGCTGCAGGTCGCAGCGGATATTCACACGCTGAACGCGGCAATGCCGGTAGTGGCCCTGCTACCGGGGAATAATCCGGATCTGATTCTACGCTGTCTCCGGCAAGGCGCCGCGGAGTTCCTGATCCGGCCGTTCACTACCGACCAGATCGATGCGGCGGTGGAAAAGGTTGCGCGGCTAATTCCGGCGCCCTCGGCGAGAGCCGCCTGGGCGAAAACGGTCGCCGTGTTCCCGGCCAAGGGCGCATGCGGAGCCACGACCATCGCATGTAATCTCGCTTTTCAGAGCAAACGTTTGGGATCAAAGAAAGTTTTGCTGGCAGACCTGGATCCACTTACAGGCACGATCTCATTCTTATTAAAGCTGAAATCGACATACAGCTTTTTGGACGTGTTGAGCCGGCAGGGCAATCTGGATGACGATCTGTGGAAACAGATGGTGACCGTTCACCAAGGTATGGATGTACTACTGCCGCCTGAGAATCTGATGGACGGCATCGACCATCTCAACGACGCCGGGCCGATTCTCAATTACGCCCAACGCTTTTATGAAACCACTATTGTCGATTGCGGCAATTCGTATACGGACTGGAACCTATCGGTGGCCTACGCGTGCGATGAACTGATTCTGGCCACCACGAATGAGTTGCCGTCGCTTCAGTCGGCGCAGCGGGCTCTTGCATGGTTTGAGCATCACCGGATAGATCAATCGAAGATCCGGGTGGTTGTGAACCGCTATGAGCGGATGATCGGCCTGAGCAGCGACGTTATCGGCAGCGCACTGCAGACCGAAGTGTTTCAGGTTATTCCGGCGGATTATGACGCAGTGCAGAGGTCGCAAATGGAAGGAAAGCCGCTGCCAGCCGGGAGCGTTGCGGGAAAGAGCATGGCGGCTTTGGCGGAGCGAGTCTGCGGCAAACGTGGAAACGCAGCCGATGAAAAAAAGGCTCCCTCGTCGATCACTGACGGATTCAGATCGCTATTCACGCGGGCAAGCCCGTAACACCTTCGCGGCCTACTTAAGATTGATGGTTCCACGGCAGTTCTTAGCGCCGCATTTACATGGGACCTTCTCTACGTTCTTGTCGAAGTGGTAATCGATTGTTAACTCCTCGCCTTTTGCGATGGGGCGCTTGCACATATACAAGATGTGGTCTTTATTGATCCAGGCGTAGGTGTTCGGATCGCAGCAGTGGTTGATGTACTCGGCTCCGCTGCCCCCCACGCTGCCATCGATGGTCCAATAGGAATCCAGCGTGAACATATAGTGCAGAGGTCCATCCGAGCGCAGCTTAGTTTT
>JBBPYD010000047.1:0-9125 GCA_038200305.1 Bryobacterales bacterium | reverse complement strand
TCCTTCAGCACTTTGTTCAACTGCTCGTAAAAGGGATGCCCCGGAGCTTCCGCAAGCTCGCTCGCGTAAAACAACTCTTCCTGCTTCTGCCTGCCTTCCTTCGTCCCCATCGCCATGCCTGATTTTACGCCCGAACATTCCCATAGGGAAGTGTTTTTAGACACGGGCTGCTAGGGGGTGAAGCATGGAAGTGCATTTCACGTCTGAACAGGAAGCGCGGCTGGCGCAGATTGCCGCCAACATCGACACCGATGCCGAGGCTTTGGTGAAAAGATGCCGCTTTGCGATTGCTTGAAGAAGATGCACATTTCCGCGCTGCCGTGCGGGAAGGCATCTCGCAGGCCGACCGTGGCGAGTTCATCGAGGAAGATGAAATGGACGCCCGCTTCGAACAAATGCTTCGCTTCTAAATGCGTATCCGCTGGACGCCAGCAGCATCAGCGGACTTGCAGCACATCAGCGATTACCTCAAACAGCGCCGCCCGCATTACCGGCAGTCGACTATGCGCAAGCTGTATGAGGCTATCCGGGCGCTGAAAAATGCACCTTACTGAGGGCGGCCGAGGCGCGAGGAGGGAACGCGCGAGATTTTGTTTCCGCCCATGCCTTACGTCGCTGCGTACCGCGTGAGACACTGCTCAAGACCGGGCTTGATACTGTTTCGCTCCCGATTTCCATTTTGCATAGATGCACAAACGGCAGGTGGACGAATCCAGCCTGCCGTTTATGCTCTCTGCTTGCGGGAGAAACTTGTTAAGAAGGACGCCGTTTTAGCGTTGGCCGCTCATCGTCGTCACTGCCTGATCCCTTATTTCCATCCTTGTTGTCACCGTCGATAGGCGTTGTGCCGCCGCCCGGACCTTTGCGCAGTCTCGGCTTGTTAAGATCCTTGTCGTCCACCCGGCGCCGGTTATGCATGGCCAGCAGACGGCCCTTGACGTCGTTGAATTCCGACGTTGTGACCACGTATTCCGGCTTGGCCGCCAGAAGTTCCTGAATATTTTTCTGTGCGGTCTTGATCCGGTCGTCGGTCAGCGGATGCGAGGAGAATACCTTGGCCATTGTGCCAGGTTTCTTCTTTTCGTCGGACTGAATCTTCTCGAAGAAGTCGACGAATGCAGTAGGGTCGTAGCCGGCTTTGTACAGGTATTCCAGACCTAGCATGTCGGCTTCCGACTCGAAACCGCGCGAGAACGAAAGGAACCCGAGAGGCACCAGGACACTAGTCGCCTGGCGAATTCCGTAGCCCGTCCAGCCGCCCATAAAGATCAGCGGAATGGTGGCAAAGTTAACTAACTGTCCGCGCGTCGCCTGCCGCGTGCCGTGCCGCGCCGCAATATGTGCGATCTCATGCGCCATCACGCCCGCCAGTTCGGATTCGGATTCCGCCTTCAAAATCAGGCCGGAGTTCACGAAGAAGAAACCGCCCGGCAGCGCCATCGCGTTCACATCTTCGCTGTCCAGCACTTTGATGGTCACTGGAACCTTGGTATCGGAGTTCCGCACCAGATTTTGACCGACCCGGTTCACATACTCGGAGATCACGGGATCGTCGATGATCCGGGCCTGCCGCTCCACTTCCTGGGCGACCTGCTTGCCGAGTGCGATCTCCTTTTCAATGGAATAGAAGTTGACACCCTTATCGACCTGGCGATTTCCGATCTCGTCCGGATCTTTTTTCTTGTCCTTTGCGAAACTGCCAGCCGGCACAAGAATCGTGACCGCGGTTAACAGTGTGAGGGGGGCGGCGAAGAGGCGTTTCATCCATAACTCCTTACTGCCAGAAATAACTCTGAGACTATTGTATACCCCTGCATCGCTGGCGGAAATGCGGAGGTCCATTCATTTAACGTATAGTCGGAAACATGGGTTCCGAAATACTCGCTGTGACCGCTGAAAATCTTTCGCGGCAGTATCGGGATCAGTTCCCGGTGACTGAAAAGTTGGTCTATCTCAATCATGCGGGGGTTGCTCCGCTTTGTAAACGGGCTTCCGATGCCATGAAGCACCTGGCGGACGATGCCTGCCTCTACGGATCATTTCACTACGACCAATGGTTGGACGCTTATCAGGGTGTCCGGGTCGCGGCGGCACGGCTAATCGGGGCGGACTGGCCGGAAATCGCCATTGTAAAGAACACGTCCGAGGGCATCGCGACGGTAGCGATGGGGCTGGATTGGAAGCCGGGTGACAAGGTGGTCGCCTTCACAGAGGAGTTTCCAGCTAATGTTTATGCCTGGCGGCGGTTGGAGAGGCGGGGAGTTCATGTTGAATGGCTGTCCATCAACGATCCCCTCGATCGAATCGACGAAGCTGTCAGGGGCGCCCGGCTGCTGGCGGTTAGCTTTGTCCAGTATCTGAGTGGCCTTCGTGCGGATCTGGAAGCGCTCGGCGGGATTTGCCACCGGCGCGGGTGCCTTTTTTTTGTGGATGCCATTCAGGGGATGGGTGCGTTTCCGCTGGACGTGCGAAAGGCTCGGATTCATGCACTTGCGGCCGACGGCCACAAGTGGATGCTCGGTCCGGAGGGCTGCGGTGTTCTCTACGTACAGAAAGACCTGCAGGACTCGATTGAGCCCTCTGAGTTGGGTTGGACGAATGTGGCTGGATACAATGATTACGCCTCGTGCGACATGGCGCTTCGAACGGATGCGGGCCGCTATGAGTGTGGAACATTGAATACCATCGGCTGCTACGGCTTGCGGGCGGCGCTGGAGTTCCTTCTGGAAGTGGGGGTGGAACGGATCGCTCCAGAGGTGCAGAAGCTCGGCGACCAGATCGCGTTGGGAGTGCGTGAGAAAGGGTATGAACTGCTGGGCGAGAGGACGGCCGCAAGCGGCGCCGGTATTGTGAGTTTCCGGAAGCCGGATATCGATTGCCGTGTGATTGTTCGCGACCTGAAGTCGAAGGGGTTTTTCGCGGCGCCGCGGCAGGGGTGGGTGCGGACGTCACCGCACTTCTATATCTCTTCGGATGATATTCAGAGCTTGATCCAGGCCCTTCCGTAAATAGAAAAAGCCGCGAACCGGATATTTGTCCGGTCCGCGGCTCGAGTATTCGATAGCCCTAATTAAAAAAGCACCTTGGCGCCGAACTGAATGGTCCGCGCTCCACCTGCTCCAGTGATGAACCCGAACGTTTTGTTATTGATGTTCGTATCCGGGTTGTTCCACTGGGGCGTGTTAATCACGCTGAAGCTTTCCGCCCGAAACTGAAGTGTGGACCGCTCGGAGAAGCGGAAATTGCGGAACACGGACGCATCCACATTCCAGAATCCCGGGCCGTCGATTGCGTTCTTGCTCAGGTTCCCGAAGTGATCGGGCTGCCCCTTGATTGCGGAAGTCGGTTTTGAAAAACAACTCGTCGTCGCGGTAGCGCTGCATTGGGTTGAGTCGAACCATACCGCATCCTTTCCATTGCCCTTCGGTGTTGCAATCGGGCCGAAGTGATCCAGAGTGTTGTTATTCCCTGGGGCCAACAAGCCCGCGCCGCTCACGCCAAAGTCGATTGGCTTGCCACTGGAGACGATCAGGATGCCGTTGACCTGCCATCCGCCCAGAATCCAAGACGCTGGTCCCGACTCGGCAAACCGCTTGCCCTTGCCGAATGGCAACTCATAAACATAGCTCTGGACGAAATTGTGCGTGCGGTTGAAATCGAGTTTGCGCCAGTTTCGTTTCGGGTTGATGTAGAAATCGAGCCCGCTATCCTCTGACTGGAAACCGAGCGCCTTACTGAAGGTGTAGGACGTCGTTAGGGCAAATCCATTCGAGAATCGCCGGTCCAGCTTTGTCTGCAAGCCATTGTAATTGGAGCTGTAACCGACGTAGCGCAACTCGGCGTTGGCTTTCTTTTTGAACGCCTGGTAGAGGGGCTGGCCGTTGATGTCGGCTCCAAGCGTGGTGGAGGCATTCAAATTGAAGTTTGCCGGCTGATCCACGCCGTGATTGCCAACGTAGGCCACGTCCAAAGTAAAGTTGTGACCAAGCGAGCGCTGCAGGGAAATGTTCCAGGATTCCACGTACGGCTCACGGAAGTGCGGGTTGACCGTGAAATAGGTCTGAGCAAGGTCCGCATTCGGGATGATGCCGTTCGATGGAATAATTGCGGGGGTAGCCGCCGGGAAGCCAGCCTGGAAAGTGGCTATCTGGTTGTTCGGCAGCACCGCCGGACAGAAACTACAGTTCGGCTCGTAAGCGTTGTTCTGCTTGATGGGGAAGTTGTAGGCGTAGGTATTATCCGGAAATGGCGCATAGCTGATACCGAAGCCGCCGCGGAACACCGTTTTTTCGGTGATGCGATAAGCAATTCCGACGCGGGGCGCAAAGTCCTTGTGGTGTTTATCCAGGCCCAGATCGGATGGATTGTTCCCAATTCCAGCAATCACTAAGCTGTTGGTTGTGAAATCATACTGCGAGAAGCCGCCGGCATGCGCGGGCGTTGCCGGCGGATAGTATTCCCAGCGCAGGCCGAGATCCAGCGTCAGCTTAGGGGTAACTGTCCACTTGTCCTGGAAGAATCCGAAATACTCCCACGCGCGGTAGGCCGGAAAGAAGATGGGAAGATCGCGGCCCACCTGGGACGGAACATCGAGAAGGAAACTGGCGAACGAGTTTCCAAAACTGGTGGAAGCTCCGGGGATGGACGTCTGCGCCTCGCGGAAGCGGAATACGCCGCGCGGGCTGAAGGTCTGCGTTTGCAACAAATCGTCGCGAACTCTGCGCAGATCCACGCCCCACTTGAAGGTGTGATTCCCCTTGGTTTTGGTCCAGGTATTGACGAAACTGATATTCGTCTCCGCGCGAACCCATGGCAAACTAGCCGAGTATCCCACCAACGGACTGCCGAAGTTGCTGATATCGACGCCGAACAATCCGCTGGTGAATGGGCTTTGATTTACGCCAGGGACGCCGATCGCGTCCGAAGCATTGCTGCCGTAATCCACCTGCTGGGCATCGTTCCGGTAACGGCTCACGCCTGCCCGGGTTTCTGTGATGAGCGTCGGCGAGAAGATGTGGGTGTAGTTGATTGCGCCGCTATGGGTGTTCTGAATTCCGGTGCCTTCAAATCCGGCCCCGCCAACGCCACGCGGTCCACCCGCTTGGCCAAACACCGGAAGATCCGTTGTAACGGGACGTGAAAAGCTGTAGCGAACGGAGATACGATCCTTGTCGCTTTGGTTGTGATCTACTTTGACATCGAACTGATCCGTGGTGCGATGAAAAGGGGAAAGCGCGAAATAGTTCTGGTTCAAGCCCGCCAGATTCGGGGCCGGCAACAGCGCCAATACCTTAGCCGAAATCGGATTGATCCGGTTTGCAGGAATGATGTTGCCTGCAAAGGGCGTCCGGCCGCTGCCATCCGCATTTCCGGTAGCAGGATCGTAGATGACCGAGGTCGAGGCGCTCAGATTGCCGGTACGCTCGTCCAGGGTAGGAATCGTCAAACGGTCCGTATTTGAACTGAAATCTTCAATTCTCAGATAATCGCCGAAGAAGAAGGTCCGATTCTTAATGATGGGACCACCCACTTGGCCGCCAAAGTAGTTGTAGGTGAAATGGCCTCTTTGGTTGTCGTAGAAACTTCTGGCCGACAACGCGCTTACGCGATTGGTTTCATATGCCGATCCGTGAATTTGGTTGGTGCCGGACTTGAGAATTACGTTCGTGACGCCGCCCGTGGCACGCCCCAGTTCCGCTTCGAAGTTGCTGGTGGTTACGTCAACCGTCTGCAGCGCCTCAATTGGCGGGATCAACACTTGCAAAAGACCGGTTCTCTCATTATCGTCAACGCCTTCTAATTGCAAGTTATTGCCAAGCCGGGACTGGCCATTGACTCGCACCGCTAAACTGACTTGAGGATTGAAAAATGCGGAATGCTGACCTTCCGGCCGCGTCGCGCCGGGAACCAGCGCAAGCAGACTTTGGAAGTTTCGTCCGCCGCTTACAGGTAGGTCCGCCACTTGCTTGGTCTCAATTTTGCGTCCGGTGTCCGCGCGCTCGGTTTGGAGTGCGGGAGCTTCCGCGGTCACATTGATGGTTTCGCTCACGTTTCCCGGCTCCAGCACCAGATCGACACGCATGGTTGAGTTGACGATTACATCCACACCGGCCCTAGATGCCCGTTTGAATCCTGTTTGTTCGACAGAGACGGTGTAAGTGCCAGGCGGCAGGTCGGAGACAGTGTAGTTGCCGTTTTCGTTGGTTGGGGTAGTCCGGGTAATTCCAGTGTTTGTTTCGGTGAGGGTAACTTTAGCGTTTGGAACCCTGGCTCCGGTAACGTCAGAGACATTTCCTACCAGTGATCCATTCACGGCTTGACCGAAGGCACATGGAAGCAAGCCGAAAGAAATTGCCAGCGCGATCGACAGAGAGCGCGGATGCGTCATAGATGAGACTCCTAAAAGGTTGTAACCTTCCCAAAGCAGATAGGATAAAGATATCACAAGATATGAGCCGGAAAACACCGGAAAACACCGACTGCGCCCGCGGCGAGCCGCGAGTAGAATGGGATTATGATGCAGGAACAAGCAACCCTTGTTTCAGTGGACGAATACCTGAATACCAGCTACCCTGACGGCGACCGGGAATACGTTGACGGCCAGGTTGTGGAGAGAAACTTGGGCGAAAAGGACCATAGCCGGCTCCAGAGGCAATTGATTGGGCTGTTCATTTCGCTCAATGCGGCACTGAAGACGTTCTGCTTCCCGGAACAGAGGGTGCAGGTCCATCGGACTCGCTTTAGAGTTCCCGACGTATGCGTGTATTTGGGCAGCGAGCCGGATGAGCAGATATTCACCAGCCCTCCATTCCTCGTGATCGAGATTCTTTCGAAAGACGACCGCGCCTCCGGCTTGCAGGAGAAGATTGACGATTATCTCAACTTCGGCGTGCCGTTCGTCTGGGTCATCGACCCGCGCCGGCAATGCGCATGGGTGCATACCGGTAACGGCAGCCACGAAGCGAAAGACCGCATTCTGCGCACGGCGAATCCTTTAATTGAAGCATCACTGGACGAGTTGTTCTCCTAAAGTGAGGATTATGGTGCAGGAACAAGCAATCCTCGTTTCAGTGGATGAATACCTGAATACCAGCTACCCTGACGGCGACCGGGAATACGTTGACGGCCGGGTGGTGGAGAGAAACTTGGGTGAAACAGAGCATAGCCGATTACAACGAAAGCCGATTGTCTTCTTCGCCAAGCTCGAAGAACGATTGAAAACTTTCTCCTACCCTGAAGAACGGGTCCAGGTCAAAAGCCATCGTTTTCGAATTCCGGATGTGTGTGTCTGTGTCGGTTATGAACCTTCCGAACCGATACTGACCACTCCTCCATTCCTTGCGATCGAGATCCTTTCGAAAGACGATCGCGCCACCGACTTGCAGGAGAAGATTGACGATTATCTCAATTTCGGTGTGCCGTTCGTCTGGGTGATCGACCCGCGCCGGCAGTGTGCCTGGGTGCATACCAGTGACGGCAGCCACGAAGCGAAAGACCGCATTCTGCGCACGGCGAATCCTTTAATTGAAGCATCGCTGGACGAGTTGTTCGCCTAAGTACTTCCCTACTTCCGCTGCGGTAAACTGAGGATAACCATGGACATAAAGAATAGCTTTGGAGCCTCGGCCACGTTACGTGTGCGCGACCGGGAGTACCAGATTTTCCGGTTGGAGGCGCTCGAACGGCAGGGCGTGGGCACGCTTTCGCGCATTCCCTATTCCATCCGGATTCTGCTGGAAAACATGCTCCGGTTCGAGGACGGCCGTACTGTCAGGCACACCGACATCGAATATGTCGCCCGCTGGGAAGCGGCGAAGAAAGCGGCCGAAATCAACTTCCGTCCCGCCCGCGTGCTGCTGCAGGATTTTACCGGCGTCCCCTGCGTGGTGGACCTCGCGGCCATGCGCGATGCGCTGAAAAAGATGAAAGCCGATCCACGCCTGGCGAACCCGCTCATCCCGGTGGATCTGGTGATCGATCACTCGGTACAGGTGGATGAATTCGGTACAAAACAGGCATTCGCGCACAACGCGATTATTGAGATGCAGCGCAACCAGGAACGCTATGCCTTCTTGCGCTGGGGACAGACCGCATTCAGCAACTTCCGCGTGGTTCCGCCGGATACCGGAATCGTGCATCAGATCAATCTTGAATACCTGGCGTCTGTCGTGTTCACGCAGCGGCAGGGCGATATCGTGCAGGCATACCCGGACACGCTGATGGGTACGGATTCACACACGACGATGATCAACGGTCTTGGCGTGGTCGGCTGGGGTGTTGGTGGCATCGAAGCGGAAGCGTGCATGTTGGGGCAACCGATCTCAATGCTGTTGCCGCAAGTGGTCGGATTCAAACTCACAGGGAAGCTGGCCGAAGGAGCTACCGCGACCGATCTGGTGCTGACAGTAACGCAGATGCTGCGCGCGAAAGGCGTTGTCGGGAAATTTGTCGAATTCCACGGCAGCGGTGTCGGCGCACTGGGCTTGGCGGACCGCGCGACCATCGCCAATATGGCGCCGGAATATGGCGCCACCATCGGGTTCTTTCCCGTAGATGAACAGACACTCGATTATCTGCGGCTCTCGAACCGGCCGGCTGAGTTGGTGGGGCTGGTGGAGGCGTACACCAAAGAGCAAGGCCTCTTTCTGATGCCCGATTCCGCCGACCCGATCTACTCGGATACGTTGAGCCTGGATCTCTCCTGTGTGACACCATCGCTCGCCGGTCCGAAACGGCCGCAGGATCGTATCGATCTGAAGGACGTCAAGAAGAACTTCCTGACCGGCCTGGGCGAGACGCCTCGCAAGGTGGTCCTGAAGACGGATGGCGAGGCGGCCGAAATTCAAGATGGGGCGGTGGTGATTGCCGCGATCACGAGTTGTACGAATACCTCGAATCCTTCCGTGATGCTAGCGGCTGGGCTGCTGGCGAAGAAGGCTGTGGAACGCGGGCTGAAGACGCAGCCGTGGGTGAAGTCGAGCCTCGCGCCTGGTTCCAAAGTGGTAATGGATTATTTGAACGATGCGGAGTTGGTTCCGTACCTGGAAGCGCTGAATTTCCATCTGGTCGGGTATGGCTGCACCACTTGCATCGGGAACAGCGGACCCCTGCCTGAGAACGTGGCC
>JBBPYD010000046.1:0-29534 GCA_038200305.1 Bryobacterales bacterium | reverse complement strand
TGGCGTGCTGAACGTCATTTGCGCAAATCGAATCGACCCGATCGCCGCTTACATTCTGAAATATGTACCCCAACCTGGCAACCCGAATCAGATTTTCAACAACACTCTCGGCGTGAGCAATGGTACGCGGACTCCGGGCGAAAACCAAGCCGTATACGCGATCAAAGGCGACTTCAACGCTTCCGCCAAACTTCGTTTCAATGGTCTCTTCAGCAGACAATACTTCAACAGTTACCCGCTCTTAGGCCCTGTCCCCGGCCAATTAGGCGAAGGTTTCCAAGAATTCGGCACCACCAAGTGGGTCCGCTTCAATACCGACTATATTGCGACGCCCAGCCTGCTGAATCACTTCACATTTGGATATAACCAGCGCGATCTCGGCGAACAGGGTAATCAGCGCGTTGACGACGCCTATCGCCAGGCGACATTGGCCAAGGGTGTAAGCGCCGATAAAGCGCCTAACTACACCGTCTACCAAACTGAATTTGGAAACTATAGCAGCAACGTTTCCACTAGATCGCCAGGCCGCACGTACAACATGAGCGACCAGGTGGCGTGGCTGAAAGGCAAGCACAGCTTAAAGTTCGGAATGGAGTACGCGCACGTCAGCTATGCGCGTCTCGATTGCAACGGTTGCGTAGGGACGGTGTCAACGAGCGCCGCGTCCACCGCAAACCCGGGCGTGGGCGGCACCACGGGCATCAGTTACGCATCTTTTTTACTGGGATTGGCCAGCGGCGGCAGTTTCAATTACAGCGCCAACATCAATATGCTGTTCGATTACTACGCCTGGTTTGTGCAGGACGACATCAAGGTGAATCGCAAGCTAACCCTCAATTTGGGCTTGCGCTACGATCTGCCATTCGCCCGCTATGAAGCGCGTGACCAGTTGAGCAACTTTAATCCGTCACTTGCTAATCCGGCGGCGGGAGGACTGCTGGGCGCGCTGGAATTCGCGGGTAACGGTCCTGGCCGGACCGGGAACAGCCGGCTGCAGCAGACCAGAAAGAATGCGTTCGGACCTCGCTTGGGCTTTGCTTACCAGGTATCGTCTAAGACTGTGATTCGCGGTGGTGGAGCGATCATGTACGACAGCAACCGCGAAGACAACAATGCCGACCAGGGCATCCAGGGCTTCGGAGGGTCGTTCAGCGCTCCGGGCAATTACCTTTCGAGCGGAATCGCTTTTCAGTTCAGGAACGGCTTCAACGAGTTTGGATCGCTGGTTGACGCAGGCCGGCCACCCGTGATCAGTCCTACTCTGGCGAACAGCCTGAGCGTACAGTACAAGGCCGGAGAGGCAGGCCGCGTGGGCTACTTCACCGACTACAATCTCACCGTTGAGCACAGCTTTAGCCAAGCTACCTTATTGCGGGCCAGCTTCCATGCCAACTACGGGATGAAGTTTCTTGCCACGCAAAATTTCAACCAGTTGGATCCCAGATACATCGGGATCTACGGAACGCTTCTCAACACGCCCGTAAGCGATCCGAAAGTCATTGCAACTGGGTTCAAAGTGCCATACGCAAATTTTCCCGCCAATCAGACTTTGGCTCAGGCGCTTCGGCCGTATCCCCAGTACAACGGCAATATCAACGGCACATCCAACGACGGACACAGCACCTATAACGCATTGGAGACCAGCTTTGAGCACCGCTTTAATAAAGGACTCTATGCTTCGGTGGCCTACACGTTCTCGAAGCTCATCAACAACGTGACCGCTCAGAACGTCTATTCCTACGTTCAGGAAAAGGCTATTAGCACCAATGATCGGCCTCATGTTCTCGCGTTGGCCTACATCTATGAACTGCCGTTCGGTAAAGGAAAGCCGTTCGGCAATAACTGGAATCCGGTAGTAAACGCGATCCTGGGAAATTGGAAGACCTCGGGCGTGCAACGGTATCAGAGCGGTACGCCGTTGCAAGTGGTGGCCTCGCAGACTTTGTATGGCGCAAGCAGCGGCACGGTCCGCGCCAGTTTTGTGCCCGGCCAGCCTCTCTATAATCCCAACTGGGATCCCAAAAATCCGGCCAGCCCCTACATCAATCCGGCGGCTTTTGTACAGCCCGCCAATGGTGTTTTCGGCAACACGCCCCCTTTCATCGCCCAGCTCCGCCAGCCGGTTCAGTTGAACGAAGATGTGGCGCTCAGCAAAATTTGGAATATCCTAAGTGAGCGCCGGACTCTTGAATTCCGCGGCTCGGCCTTCAACGTCGCCAACCGGCACTTGCTGGGAAGCATCACCAACAATATTTCCAGCTCGACATTTGGCCGGATCACGAATCCGCAAACGAACAACCCCAGGAACATCGAATTCAGCTTGCGGTTTCAATTCTAGCGATCTCATGACGAAGTCATCCACTCAACGTCTGGTCCTGTTTTTTACTTTTGTGACTGCGCCACTTCCGCTCATCGGAGCTGACGAGTATTTTCCTCCTCCGGATTCGAACGGCGGCTGGCGCACATTGAAAAGCCCGGCCGAAATTCTGAAGACCGGCGGTATGGATGTCGCGAAACTCGATCAGGCATTCGAGTACGCTTCCCGCAGCAGCCAACACGGCGGTTTGCTGGTAGTCAGGCACGGCTATCTCGTGTATGAAAAGTATTATGGCAAAGGCAACCGTGAAGCTAACCCGGCCATGGCGTCCGTTGGCAAGGCTTACACCAGCATCGCTTGCGGAATCATGCTTAACGAAAAACACGGCCGGATTCCGCAGGGCCTCGATACGAAAGTGTTCAATGAGAAATACCTGCCCGAGGCGTTGCCGCTCGATGACCCACGCAAGGCTGACATCACCCTCGGCCAGTTGCTGAGCATGGCTGCCGGGCTGCACGGGGAAGGCGGCAACCCCGGTTTCGTCAATTTCGAGCCTTCCGTGAAACTGGAGCCGATGCCTCGGCCGGACCGCGCGGCCATACGTGCGGACTACCAGGATCTCAGCGCGCTTCACACCCCTCTGTGGACCAACCCAGGTGACGGTTACTCCTACACGTCGCAGTCGCCGCACGTCGCATCCATCGTTCTTCGCCATCTGGTGGGAATGGAAATGCAGCAGTACATCGATGAGAAGCTGGCAAAGCCGATGGGATGGGGACAGTGGGGATATGCGATGCACCGAGGCGAGAATACGCTGGCACACACGCCGGGCGGCGCCGATACGGCGATCCGCTCTACTGACAATCTCCGGTTCCTTTATATGATTCTGCACAAAGGCCGCTGGGGCACGCAGCAACTGGTTCCCGCGGCTTACATCGAAGCATGCGGCAAGCCTTCCGCCTATCAAAAGCACGCTCCCTTCGGATTGATGTTTGAACTGAATGCAGACGGGCACGTTGCTGGCGCGCCGAAGGATGCCTTCTTCAAATCGGGCGGCGGTGGCTATGGAATTATGGTCGTACCTTCGTTAGACCTGGTGATCTACAAGATGGCGGGTAGCGGCCAGCAGTATAATCCGGCGCTCACGGGTTTGCCTCAAAACTACCCTTATGATGGCTCTCGCGATCGATGGAAACCCGCCGCACGCAGCCAGTTCAGCGATGGTCCAATTGGAACGGACGATGGTGTGAGAAGGATTTTGGAGATGGTGTCCGCAGCCGTTATGAAATAACTCCTGGGTGTTTACTGTATTGACTGACCTGGACTTGCCCGTTACGATGGGGATGCTGGGCGCACTAGCGCCGCTCTGGAGGCGTGAATCGTGTTTTCGCTCGGATCTGTATCGTTGGTTCTACTCTCCGTACTGGCTGTCTCAGCATCGGCCGCGCCACCCGCACCTGCCACCACCGTCGCCAAACCAAAGCTGTGGATTCTAACCCCCGTCGCCAACCCTCCAGTTCCCACTGGTCTCACCAAATCAGCCAATCCGATTGATGCGTTCATTACAGCGAAGTACAAGGCCAAGGGGCTTACTCCTACAGGTCAAGCCGACAAGCGGACTCTATTGCGCCGCGTCTATCTGGACTTGATCGGAATTCCGCCAACTCCTGAGGAGCAGGACGCGTTTCTCAAAGATAAATCTACGGATGCCTACGAAAAGGTAGTCGATAAGTTGCTGGCCAACGAGCAACACGGAGTCCGTTATGCCCGGCACTGGCTGGACATTTTACGCTATTCCGACGCCGATGAACGGATGATCGCGGCGCAGGGCATCTACTTATGGCGTGACTGGATGATCCATTCTCTGAATTCGGACATCCCCTACGATCAGTTTGTACGGACTCAGCTAACCGGATACCGCACTACGGAGCGAACCCAGGTTTCGAATACTGGAGTTCGCAGCCCCCTGGAACCCCGTCCTGAGGACATGTTCGCTCTCGGATTCCTGTCCCGCGGGGATGTGATCCGCGACGGCAAGAATACGCAGGAGATGCCGATCGTCGCCGTCGAAACGGTATCCACGGCGTTCATGGGCTTGACGGTTGGATGCGCCAAGTGCCACGACCACATGTACGACCCCATCAAGCAGAAAGATTTCTATTCCATGAAAGCGCTCTTCGATCCTCTGGTGGTCAGGAAGGTGGTGCTGGCCACCCCGGCCGAGATCATGGCGAAGGGCAAGCAACTTGAAGAAGTTCAGAAAAAGCGGGCGCCGTATGAGAAGGCGCTGAACGATTTTATCGCTCCGGTGAAGAAGAAGCTTTACGAAGACCGGGTCGTTATGTTGCCCCCCGATGTAAAAGCGATTATCCTCAAGCCGGAAAAGGAACGGACCGTACCGGAACAAAAGATCGCGGACGACTACTTCCCCGTCCTGCGTATCGATCCGGACAAGATTCAGGAAGCACTCCCGGAAGCGGATCGCAAGAAATACAAGGAACTGCAGCAGGAACTAGCCGCTAATGGCGGTGGCCGGGGTGGGGCAGCGGGCGGCGGCGCACTTCCCGCGTTCTGGACCGTTGAGGCTGATTCAAAAAGGGAGACTGAGAAGAGCTACATCCTTACCAGCGGCGATCCGGAGCGTCCGGAGAAGACACATCCCGTGGAGCCAGGCTGGCCGTTCGCTCCGGAGAAGATGGATTTCCGCGAAGGCCGGCTCGCTGCCTTCTCCGATTGGCTCACATCGCCGAAAAACACGATGTTTGCCCGCGTAACGGTGAATCGGATGTGGCAGTGGCATTTCGGGGAAGGCATCCACAAGCTGTCCAGCGATTTCGGAAAGCTGGGTGGCGCCCCTTTCAATCCGGAGATGCTCGATTGGCTTGCATCCGAGTTCGTGAAGCGCAACTTCAGCATGAAGGAAATGCACCGGCTGATGGTGACTTCCGAAACCTACAAGCTGGCGTCCGAGCCGGGCGGGACGGCATTGGCTGCAAATACCAAGGCAGACCCGGAAGACACGTATCTCTGGCACTATCGTTTGCAACGCCTGGAAGCGGAACCTATTTGGGATTCGATCTTATCGGCTTCGGGCGATCTGGATTTAAAGGTTGGTGGACCTTCGTTTGACCCCAGTCCCGAAACTCCGGGACGCCGCGGCGGCGGAGTCCGGCCGCCTCCCGCCGATGCTAAGACAAACCGGCGTGGCGCTTACATGGTTCGTGGCTACTCCACCAGCCGTGAGGTGGTGCCCAACTTCCTGCAATCCTATGACGTGGACGATGGAAGAACTCCGTGCCCACTGCGAACCCAAACCGTCACCGCCCCGCAATCGTTGTTCATGATGAACAGTCAGGAGGTGGATAAGGCATCTGCCAAGTTGGCCGCCCGCATGGAAAAAGATTCGGCGGGCGATCTCAACACGGCGGTAGACCTGGGCTACAAACTGACGATTGGCCGCCCCCCTTCCCCGCCAGAAAAGGATCATGCGCTGACCTATGTGGAAAACGATCCGGCCCGGCTGAAGGGGCTCGCGTGGCTACTCTTCAACACCGACGAGTTTGTTTATATAAGGTGACCCAATTGGACGATCGAACTCTTTATCCCTGCGGTAGAATCAACCGGCGGAAATTCCTGTTTGAGGCCGGCGGCGGGTTTTTCGGGGTTGCCATGGGCGCTATGTGGGCCGCGGACGGAAAGATACAGGACGTGCGGCTTGGCCCTAATTTCCCCGCCAAAGCGAAGTCCGTCATTTTCCTGTTCATGTGCGGCGGCGTCAGCCACATCGACACATTCGACCCCAAAGACAATAAATATGCGGGTAAACTGATCGACGCCATCGGATTCGGCGATAACGTGGCGGAGATGAAGCGCCCGGTAATTCCGATTCTCCGCACGTTCAAGCCCTACGGGAAGTCTGGCATCCCAGTTTCGGATTGGTTTCCGAACGTGGGCGGCATAGTAGACGATATCGCGCTGATCCGGTCCATGTGGTGCAACGAAGGAAATCATTTTCCGGCAGTGATTGAGACCACCACCGGTCATCGAGGCCGTCAGTTCGATCACCCGACACTCGGCAGTTGGGTGTCCTATGCACTCGGAACTGCGAACAAGAACCTGCCAACTTTTGTGAACATCGGCCGCCCATCGTCGCCGGTACAGCTAACGGGAGGCTATCTGGGCGCTACCGTGGCCGCCACTCCGTTTCAGCCGGGGGACACGCCGATCCCGAACTTGAAACCTCCTAAGACCAGCAGCGCCATGGAGCGTGAACGGCAGATGCGCGTCCTTGATGAGTTGAATCGCGGCTTTCGTGAGCGTTATGCAATCAACACGGACATCCAGGCGCGTACCAAGTCATACGAGCTGGCGGCCCGAATGCAGGTGTCGGCTCCCGAAGTTGTCGATTTTTCGAATGAACCAAAGAGCGTTACCGATCTCTACGGAATTGGCGAAAAGGAGACGGACGACTTCGGCCGGCAACTTCTGCTGGCCCGGCGGCTATCGGAACAGGGCGTTCGCTTCATCCAGGTCTGCCACGCGGGGGGCGGGAACGGAGCATGGGACGCGCACGGGGACATGAAGAGCCACGAACCGCTGTGCCGCGCGACGGATAAGCCAATCGCCGGATTAGTCAAGGATCTAAAACAGCGCGGCATGCTCGATTCCACGCTGGTGGTGTGGACAAGCGAGTTCGGCAGGAGTCCCTGGTCGCAGAACACCACCGGGCGCGATCACAATCCAAAGGGTTATTCTTCATGGATGGCGGGCGGCGGCGTCAAAGGTGGAATCATTCACGGCGCCACTGACGATGTTGGGTACCGGGCAGTTGAAAATCGCCACTATTATAGCGACCTTCACGCGACCATTCTGAATCAGTTGGGCCTGGACTATAAAAAGATGGAGACCAGAGTCTTCGGCCGCACTATGAAGCTGGTGGAAGAGGGTGACGGTCCAATTAAAGAAATTTTGATCTAACAGGCAAAGATAGCTCGGATTAAACTTCGCCAATCCGGCATCGTGCCCGTCTCTCCACCGCATTCTCTTCACCCGCCCCAATTCCTGCCATTGACTTCCTCCGCCAATTGCGATAAATATACATGAGCTTTGGTGGAGGTCTCATGAATCGCAATGCCTTTGTTGTCGTCAGTTGTTTCTTTATGGCCGCGGCGTTACTCGTGGCCCAGGGAGAGCGGGGTACTTTCAACGGTACCGTGACCGATGTCACCGGAGCCGTGCTTCCCAACGCCGTGGTTACGGCCACGGAAACCCAAACGAACGTCGAAACGAAAACGGCTACCACGGACGCCGGTGTCTACCGTATGCCGGCGCTTCCATCGGGAACTTATCAGTTGTCGGTTTCCGTACCGGGATTCCGGACCGCAACCCAGGACAACGTCATATTACGAGTTGCTCAGACCCTTACGGTCGATTTCAAAATGGAAGTAGGAGAGGTCTCCGACAGGGTCACCGTTTCCGGCGAGGCGCCGTTAATTGAAACTACATCTCCCGAGATCGGACGCTACGTTTCCAAGCGGGAATTTGACACCTGGCCCGTCGCTGTCTCAGACGGTCAGCGCCAGATCCAAACGTTCATCTTCTCCAGTCTGCCCGGAGCGGTCGGCAATACGTTTCAGGGATCGATCAATGGCGGGCAGCAATATTCACACGAGATTCTGATAGAAGGGATGTCGCTCGGGCGTTTCGATTTGAATGGCGGCAGCAACAACGAGTTCAGCCCCAGCGCGGAGGCAGTCAGCGAATTCAAACTGCAAACCGGCACCATTGGCGCACAGTATGGGGGCGGGCAAACTTCGGTCGCGAATTTCGCTATCAAATCGGGAACCAACCAACTCCACGGCGGCGCCTTCACCTACGTCCAAAACGATGCCTTGCGCGCGAACAGCTTTTCGAATAATGCCATCGGCCGGGCTAAACCGCCGTTCAAACTTTTTAACTACGGATACGGCGTAGGCGGGCCCGTTTTCATTCCAAAGATCTACGACGGCCGGAACAAAACGTTCTTCTACACGAACCTGGAAAACACAAGGCAGCGCGATTTTACATCCACTGGTCTGATCACATTGCCCACTGTCGCCTTTAAGCGCGGAGACTTCTCGCGCTTGCTGAATCCCGCGTACACGGGAAACAAGGCATCGGGATCGGTGGTGGGTACCGACGCACTGGGGCGGCCGGTGCTGTTTGGCCAAATCTACGATCCGGCCACCACCAGATTGGTCAACGGAACCGCGGTTCGGGACCCGTTCCCGGGCAATATCGTTCCGTCCGCCCGTTTTGATCCGGTGTCCGCCAAAATTCTACAACTGGCGCCAATTACCGACCCCTTCAATGACAATCTGCTCAATAACACGCAGTCGATCAACACCTGCTGCCCTGTCTTCGACGAACGCATCTACGCGGTCAAAGTGGACCATATCTTCAACTCCGCACACCGCATGAGCGCGTACTATAACGTCACCCGGCGTATCCGGAACAACTCTCCTGGCGGCAGGTGGGGCAATCCTCCCGGCTCTCCCACAGACGTGTATCAGTTGCAATCCACGCCGGGCCATCTGGCGCGCGTTGCCGAGGACTGGACCGTTTCTCCCACTATCCTGAATCACTTCGCGGTCGGTTATAACCGCTTCGGTAATTTTAATGAGAGCGTCTACGTGGACCAGGATTGGGCCTCGAAGATCGGACTCCAGAACACTGCTCCCACCACATTCCCGCGGCTGCAATTTGTCGGCCAGCCGATTCTGGGCGGCGGCATCGGCGCCGGCGGTCAACTCGGCTCAAGCAGTTCCGGATTCAGTTTCAACGGCAGCACCATTTGGCAGGATGACCTTACCATCGTGCACGGCAAACACAGTTTCCGCGTCGGCACCGAGGTTCGATACTATTACTACAACATCCGCAACAAATCCGGCACCGGTCAATTCAACTTCAATTCACTCGAAACACAGTTACCTGGATTCAATAGCAATACCGGGCACGCATTTGCAAGTTTCCTGCTGGGCGCCGTAGACAGCACCACCAGGGGCATTACCGTGGCCAATCCCGGATTCCGCACGCGCGCGCCCTCGTTCTATTTTGCCGACGATTGGCGGATCACCAAGAAGCTGTCCCTCAATCTTGGGCTGCGATGGGAAATTATCGGAGGGATATTTGAGGTTGCGGGCCGCACGTCGAATCTGGATCCCAATAAGCAGAATCCAGCTGCGGGCGGGATCGCCGGCGCGCTGGTCTTCGCCGACGATCTGGGCCGGAAGGGGTTCGAGAATACAAATTGGAAGCAGTTTAGCCCTCGGCTCGGGTTCGCTTACGCCATATCGCAGAAGTTCGTCCTCCGCGGCGGGTACGGAATTAACAATATGTCCCCCGTGGCGAACTTCTCCACGCCGTCCACCTTCGGTTACAACGGCTCCATCACGGTCAATTCGGCCAATACTCCGTTGCAGTTTCCGCAAGATCCCGTCCTGTACCTAAGCGGCCGCTATCCGGACTTCAACGGCCCGCTGCCGAACAAAAATCCTTCGCTCGCCAATGGGCAGGGGATTACCTACACCGCGCCCGACGCCACGCGGCTGGGCTATGTACAGAATTACAATCTGGGTTTTCAATACCAATTGCCGTTGGAGTTCGTTCTCGACATGGCCTATCTCGGCAACAAAGGGACGCGCCTTACGTCGCGCGGCCTGGACTCTCTGAACCAACTCCCCGTGGACGACCTGCGCTTCGGCGACAGGCTTACCCAACCGCTTTCGGCGAATACGGGTCTGGCTCCGCTACCCTATCCGGGCTTTAACGGAACCCTCGCGCAGGCGCTGCGGCGGTTTCCGCAGTACCAGGGTGTCAGCCAATACCTTCCCAACTTCGGATTCTCCACATACAATTCGCTTCAGGTGACGGCGACGCGGCACTTCACTCGCGGCTTGGCCCTGCTGGCGGCGTACACATTTTCGAAGGTGGTCACCAATGCGGAGAGTCCTATCGATAGCTTCGGTGCGCAAGATGTCTACAACCGCGGGCTGGAGCGATCTGTCGCCAGCTTCAACGTTCCGCAGTTTCTGAAGCTGACATGGATCTATGAGCTTCCCATCGGACCGGGCAAGTTACTAAACGTACCCGGAGTGGCCGGTAAAATCCTGGGCGGGTGGAACCTGACGGGCATTCATAACTACCGCAGCGGTGACGCGCTCGCCGTGGGCACCAGTGGCTTACGCAGCGACGCGATATTCAACGGAACGTTCCGTCCGGACGTGATTAACGGCGTACAGCAAGTTATCGATCAGGGTGGAGCGATCGCCTTTGGTACGGGCACTCCGTATCTGAATCCGGCGGCATTCGCTCAAGTTCCCAGCACTGCGGGTGGTGTGCCGTTGCGGCTGGGCACGGCGCCGCGTTATCTGCCGAACGTTCGCGGGCCGGCCAGGGTCAGTGAAGATTTTGGGCTGCAAAAGCGATTCGCATTTACGGAAACCGTGAACATCGAGTTTCGGGCTGACGCATTCAACGCATTCAATCGCGCCGGACGGGGAAACCCAAACACGGATGTCACCAGTCCGCTGTTCGGAAGAATTACTGGCCCGGCATACGGTCCAAGAAGTGTGCAGCTAGAACTTCGTGTCAATTTCTAACTTGATTGTTGGTGGGCTGGCTGTTCTACTGAGCTTGCCAGCCTTCCCCCAACAGGTAGAAGGGCTCCTTTCGACGGCCCGGTCGCAGATGGTGAATGGCCGTTTGGCGGAATGCCAGCAAACCCTCGACACGATTCTTGCTGCGAATCCGCGCGACACCACCGCTCTTAAATTAAAGGCGGATGCCTTCTATCTTGCCGGACAAGATGCCGGCGCGGAGAAATCGCTGTTAAAGGCGATAGCAATTGAGCCGCGCGATCCGGAGCTTCGCTACTCGCTCGGCCGCATCTATTATCAGGAGTCGCGCGCGGAGGCGGCCGCGGAGCAGTTTCACGAAGTGTTGAAACTAAATCCGGCGTCGTATAAGGCTTACGATAATCTGGGGCTCTGTTATCAAGCCCTCCGGCGGGATTCCGAGGCGGCCGCCGCCTTCTTGAAGGCTTTGGACCTGGTGCATGACGCACATCGCGAGTATGAATGGCCATACGCGAATTTTGCGAGTTTTCTAATCGACCAGGGTGATTATGCGAAGGCGTTCGAATTGGCCGCGGAGGCTTCGGCGCGGAATCCAAACTCGGCGCGAAATCTCTATCTGACCGGAAAGGCGCTGGTCAAACTCACTAAGTTCGACTTAAGCGTCCGTTGGTTGAAGCGCGCAACCGAAGTAGACCCGGATTATCCGGAAGCGCACTACCTTTTGGCGCGGGTCTATGGCGAACTCGGCCGGACGGAAGAACGAAAACTGGAATTGCAGCGATTCCAACAGATCCTGGCCAAAAAACCTCAAAACCATCGCTAGCATCGGCGGGCGTTTCTGAACCGCGCGCGTAAGCGAGTCGGCAGGCGGCCTCACCAAAGGACTTCTAATTCACCACCCCTCGTTTCGGCTTCGGCGCGGGTTGCCGCCGGCCAGACGGTCTCTCGTGTCCATCGGCGCGGGCGAGTCACAAAAATGTTCAACCCGCAATAAGCTGAAAGCAAACACCAAACCAACAAACCCGCTGTCGGCCAAAACCCGTTCCCTGCTAGACTTCTCCCAAATGAAGGACCCCGCGCAGCTCGCGGGGATGAGTACCATGAGTGCCGCAGTACTGTTCGTTTTTGGGATTGGCTGCGTTTCGCACATTCCAAAACGGCCGCGCCTGCGAAACGGCTACGGCCGCTCGTTCTTTGAAAACAGAATATTTCTTGCTTCCGTGTTTGACGAGCGCGGAATCCCAAGGCGTCCGGCAGACCTTCGCCGGGGGCATCTTGAGGATACGAGACGGTGGCGGAAACAGTGGTGGCGGCGGTGGCGGCTTGGTCTGCTTCTCTTCCGCCACCGGGGCAGTGGCGATCGGTCTTCACTCGTCCGCCCCTCAATTCTACCGCTCAACTCTCCCCATTTTCATGCCCTGGGATGGCCTAACCTGGCCAGTGAGGTTGACATCCGAATACAGCCACAGCACAATCAAAGCCAATCCCCCACCTTGCCGGGCGTGCCCTCCCACGCATGGGCGCTCCCCTGTACCATGAGTGCCGCGGTACTGTTCGTTTTTGGGATTCGGTGCGTTTCGTACATTCCAAAACGGCGGGCGACAACATCCTGTCAAGGCCGAATACAGCCACAGCACAATCAAAGCCAAATCCCCCACCTTGCGGGGAGCGCCATCCTGCGCTTAGGCAATATAACGTTGGAGAGGAATTCCCCTAGCGCCGCACCCAATGATATAGGAATCGATGGCGCTGAGCGGAAAGCTTCGGAATTTGCAACCGGAGCGGTACGTCGATTGGCGGGCTAAACGGATCTCAGATCCCATCGATAAGCTTCAATACCTGCGCCGCGGCATGAAAGACCGGAATCCCCCGGTCCGGCGGCCAGTCTGGAAGCGCCTATCACTTGGAGCTTTTGTGATCGTAGCGGTCTCCATTCTCTTACCGGCGCCCTCCCACCGTCAAATGCTCCCGGAAACCACGCAAAAGCCCTCACCCGAAACGTATTCCAATATCTGGCTGGTGGAAGAAAGCGATCGGGAGCAAGTCTTCAGCAACGGCCTCCGTATCGATAAGCGCTTCTCCGTTCCTAATCGGCCCCGCTCCTACCAGGCTCTCGACCGGAAACACGGCATGACCCCTTCGCCCGATTGGCGATCTCAACCCGCTGGCATCGTTTTCCACACCACGGAAAGCGCGCTTGCTCCTTTTGAAGCCGAAAAGAACGGCGCACTCAAGCGCATCTCGCAAATTCTGATCGCCAGTCTGCGTGACAACCGGTCATACCATTTCCTGATTGACCGCTTCGGCCGCGTCTTCCGTCTGGTGGAAGAAACCAGCGCTGCCAATCACGCCGGCAACTCCATCTGGGCCGACCAGAATTGGGCTTACCTGAACTTGAACAGTAGCTTTCTCGGCATTTCCTTTGAGGCGCAGACGAATCCCGGCGAGCCGGTTCCAACCATCAACACTGCGCAGATTCACGCCGGCCGCATATTGACTGAAATGCTCCGCTCCAAGTACAGGATTCCCGGCGAAAACTGCGTGACGCACGCCCAGGTCTCGGTGAACCCCTCCAACATGAGGATCGGCTATCACACTGACTGGGCGCGCGGCTTTCCCTTCGCGGCCCTCGGGCTCGATAACAACTACGGCCTGCCGCTCCCCAGTCTGAGCGATTTCGGATTTCAATACGACGATATTTTCCGCCAGGCAATCGGTCCGGATCTCTGGAAAGGAATTCCGCGCGCCGAATCGCAGCGGGAGCTGGAAGCCGCGAGCCACCATCGAACCATCGCGGGGCAGCGCAGATTCCTGCAAGAGCGTTATCGCAAATTATACCCGGCGTTCAAACTCACCGGTGCGATCGAAGAAACTACTGATGCCACAACAACAACCACAAATAACCAATAACGGTTCCCCCGTTGGACTCGATGTCGGAACCTCCCGCATCGTGACAGCTCATCGCGTTGACAATGAGTTCCAATATCAAACCCAGTTGAATGCATTCGTCAATCTCCCCTACTCGAAGATGACGGAAAACGTCCTCTCCAAGGAAAGAGTGCTCCACTCCGTCCAGGGATCGAACATCGTAGTCCACGGGACGGAATCCGAGCGATTCGCCGACCTGCTCCGCGTGGAAACTCGCCGTCCCATGAGCCGCGGAGTGTTGAATCCCGATGAGCCCCAAAGCCTCAACCAGATTCAGAAGATCATCGAATCCCTGGCCGGCCCTGCTCGCGCCAAGGGGCAAAAGCTCTACTTCACTGTGCCCGCCGCTGCCGCTGGCGCGGACGACAGCCTTACCTATCACGAAGCAAGCCTCCGCCAGATTCTCACCGATTTCGGTTACGACGTTCACAGCATCAATGAAGGCTTGGCCGTGGTGTACGCCGAACTGGAGAGCACCAATTTCACCGGCATCGGCGTCAGTTGTGGTGGCGGCCTCTGCAACGTCTGCCTGTCTTATTTATCGGTTCCGGTTCTGAGTTTCAGCATGAATAAGGGCGGGGACTTCATCGATTCGAGTGCCGCCGGAGCTACCGGCGATCTCATCAACCGGATCCGCATCACTAAGGAAGATACGTTTCATTTCAACGGCCACTTCGCCGACAAAACCCTGCAAGCCCTCAGCGTCTACTACGAGGACATGATTCAGGCACTCGTAGGCAGCATGAAGGAAGCCTTCCTGAGCGCGAAGAGTCTGCCCAAGCTGGCCCGCCCCATCCCGCTGGTGCTCAGTGGCGGAACCACCATGCCCAAGGGCTTCCGCGGCCGCTTCGAAAAGGCTCTGCTCGCCAGCGACTTCCCCATAGCGCTTTCAGAGGTGAGACTTGCCAAGAATCCGCTGGAGTCCACGGCCAAAGGCGCACTGGTCGCCGCTCTCAGCGAAATCTAAAAGCTCAGCTTCACTACCAATTCAAAAACTCTGGGATCGGCCGCCGTCGAACTAATCGTTCCAAAAGCGGCCGTTCCAAAATTTCCATTCGGATTCGCCAGCGCCGGTGTATTCGTCAAGTTGAACGCCTCCGCTCGCAACTCCGCGTTCCACTTCTCAGTAATCGCGAATACTTTTCCCAGCATCAAATCGACGTCCTGATACCCAGGCCCGCGCACCGGATTCCTGGAACTGTTCCCAATCGTGAACTGTGGAGCCTGTGTAAATGCCGCCGTATTGAAATACCGGTTCGTAGTTCGCTGATCCGCCGGCAACTCCGAATCGGCAACGCGATTGGGCCGCTGCGTCCCATATCCCGCAAATGCGTTGAGATTTGTAGACTGCGTAACTGCCACCGGCATGCCCGATTGAAAACGTACGATCCCAGCTACCCGCCATCCATGGGGCAGTTCATACACAAACCCACTGGAGAATACATGCGGAGTATCTCCGTTCGACAGATCCTTCTCAAGCCGCCGGTTAAAACTATCGGCAACCGGAAAATTAGCGGCAGGCCCGGTCAGAATGGCGGCATCGAACACCGACGAGGCATCGTCGATCAACTTCGAATAAGTATAGGCAACTGACCCTGTCAGCCGGTGCGAAAACCGCTTCTCCAGCCGGGCCTGGAACGAATGGTATGTGGAGTTCCCAATATTATTCCGGTACAGGGTTACCGTTGTGAACCGCGGGTAGGGGCGCAACAACTGCTGCCGGGCAACGGTCGCGCCGCCCAATGACGACGAAACCGGAATCTGCCCGTAGTACGGATTCGCGACTTGCTGCGTCAGTTGCGAGCCGAGCGCGAGTTGCTCCACCGGCAACTGATTCAGGTTCGTATCGGGAACTCCCAAGCGCGTGATCTTCGATCCCAGGTAGCCCGCTTCGATGCTCACGTTTTCACCGAAGGTCTTCTGCAGCGTTAGATTCCATTGTTGGGCGTAACCCGATCCATTCTTCCGATCAGTCCCGAACACGCCCTGCCCCAACCCCGAATCCGGATTAGGCGGCGCAATTTGAATACCCGGCCCATGGGAGAGGACAAACGCCGGGTGGATGTTATCCAGCGACCGCTGACCCACACTCTGAATAAAGGGAAACAGAGGCGTCGTGAATGGGGTGGTAATTCCGGCCTGCTCAATCCACACGAGACCATAACCCGACCGAACAACCATTGAATCCCTTAGCTTGTAGGCAAGCCCGATGCGAGGACCGAAATCCCCTTTCTCCAAATTGCGTGCGCTCCTCGGATTCCCATTCTTCCCCAGAAAGTCGAGCTTCTGGGTGTTCAGATTGAAGACGGCCGCACGATCATTGGCCTCAGTGGAAGGGAAATTCAGCGTGTACCGCAGTCCCAGGTTCAACGAAAGCCGGCGGCTGATTTTCCAATCGTCTTGAATGAAAAACTCTGCAATGGTGGCGCGCGGCTTGAGCACACTCTGTTGCATGTCGAGATTGAAAGACTGCACCTGCCCCAGCAGAAACGACGCAAAACTGTTCCCCGTATTGGGCACTGGAACGCCCGCCGCTGTCAGTCCGCTGGTCAGCACGTTAGTGAACTGAAACGTACCATTCGGGCTCGGCGGCTGAAACACATCGAGACGCTCAAGCCGCACATCGGCGCCCAGCTTCAAACTATGCCGTCCCTTGATCGTCGAATAGTTCTCGATGAATTGCGTCACGGATGTCGTAAACTGCGAGTTCGCGTTGGGCGTCGGGCCGATCTGCTCGAAACCAGTCACCTGATACACCGGCACAGCTGGTAGCAACTCGCGGGTAAATCCCCGGCGCGTGAATCCAAACCGGAGCTGATTCACAGTCGCCGGCGAGATGGTCCAGGCATCCTCCGCCGCGATGCTGTCCGCATGAGTCAGCGTGTTACCGATCACTCCGGATGCAATATTTCCGCTGCCGTCGGGAAGGGGCGGTGTAGGGATGGAGTCGTCTCGCAAAAACGCATAATGCCCGAAAACTCGGTGGCCGGTCCCGAAATACCGGTCGAGCCTTCCGTCGAACTGGTGTTGATCCGTCCGGTCCGTCCCAACCCGCCGGTAGTTGTTCGCCGCCGCCTCCTGGCCGGCAGGATACCGGTTCAGCACAGCTAGGGCGGCCGCATCGAAGCGAGTTACAGGGACTGTGTTGTTAGGGAATAGGTCACGCTGGTAGCTGCCATCCACTATGCGAGTCGAGGCAGGATCGTAGATCGGGGAAGAGAATACTCCGTTCCGTTGCAGAAGCGTCGGAACCGTCGTAATTCGCGGTACGCCAGTGCGCAACAACGTCCCTTGATAATCGGCAAAGAAAAAGGTTTTGTTCCGCTGCACTGGGCCGCCCAGCACGAAGCCGTACTGATTGCGCCGGAACAGGGGCTTCGGCCCAGCGGGCGCAAACAGGTTGCGGGCATTCAACCTTTCATTGCGGAAGAATTCAAACAGCGTACCGTGATAGTTGTTCGTCCCCGGCTTTTGATACACCTGGATCACGCCGCCGTTCGAGCGCCCATACTCCGCCGAATAGCTGTCGATATTGACGCGGAACTCGTCAATCGCGTCGATGACCGGAAAATACGCCACCTGCCCCGGCTCGGGCTGCAGCACGCTGATGCCGTCGTAGATGTATTCACTCGTCCTCGGCCGGCTCCCGTTGATCCGTGGTAGCGTCGAACCCACCGGCAGCGTAACTCCTGGCGAAAGAGCGATCAAAGGAACGAAGTTCCTGCCATCCAGCGGCAGGGAAACGATTCGTTTCTGGTCGAGCGCAAAGCTCACCGTGCCAGTATTAGACTCGAGTAGCGGCGCCGCCCCGTTGACCTCCACTGTTTCCGCGGCATCGCCGACCGCGAGCGTCAGATCGATAGACACCCGGCCGGCCACTCGAAGCTGAATACCGTCTCTGTTCACCGTACGAAAACCGGGCTTGCCGGCATTCAGACGATACATGCCGGGTGGCAAGGCGGAGAAGTGAAAATCACCCTCCGTTGAGCTCTGCACCTTATACGTTGCGTTGGTGGCTTGCTCCCGGAGTTCCAGCGCGGCGGACGCAAGAGGCAATCCCGAAGGATCCTGTACCGATCCGAACAACTCGGCCCGGCCGGCCTGACCGTAAGCGGCTGCCGTAAGATTCAAAAGGAAAACAAAAGTAGTTGTCGTTTTCACAAGACGACGTATTCTAAAGAAGACAATACCACAATGGAAATTGCGAATAGACTGTCCCAGATCCGGTTGAAACGCGGTTACTCGGCTTCGGAGCTCGCCGCTAAGACCGGCGTCAGCAGGCAGACCATCTACGCGATGGAGGCCGGCGGCTATGTTCCGAATACGGCCGTGGCTCTGCGGCTCGCGCAAGCTCTGGCGGTTACGGTTGAAGACCTGTTCTCGCTGGACCCGGGCGAATCGGCCTCGCCCCACACCGAGAAGGTGAGCCTTCTGCCGGATGCGCAACCTATCGAGCCCGGTCAACCTGTACAGCTCTGCCGTGTGGATGAGCGGACGATGGGTATTTTCCCGTCTCCCATCGCGTGGCGGCTGCCGCTCGCCGATGCAGTCCTGCTTGAGCCGGGAAAATCGGCGAAGGTGGAGTTATTACACGAGGACGATTCACTCGACAATCGCCTCCTGCTTGCCGGCTGCGATCCCGGCATCTCCGTGCTCACCCGTCACGTGCAGCGCGCAGGCATCGAACTTGTCGTAGCGCAAAGAAACAGCTCCCAAGCACTCGCGTTGTTGAAACAGGGCTGCGTACACATAGCGGGTTCGCACCTTCGCGACGAAGCCACCGGCGAGTCCAATCTTCCAGCGGTACACAAGCTGTTCCCGCGTAAATCGGTCTCCGTAATTTCCGTCGCCGTGTGGGAAGAGGGAATCGTTGTCGCGAAAAACAATCCCAAGTCGATTCGCGGCATTGAGGATTTTCCCCGGCGGGGTATCACGATTGTGAACCGCGAAGCCGGAGCCGGAAGCCGCCAGTTGCTCGACTCCAACTTAAGAAGACTCGGCATTGACCCGAAGAAGATTCGAGGCTACGGCAATACAGCTAACGGGCATCTGCCAGCCGCATGGCAGGTGCGCACCGGCCATGCGGACTGCTGTGTGGCTACGCGCGCCGCCGCACGCGTCCTCGGTCTCGATTTCATCCCGCTGGTGAGCGAACGCTACGATCTGGTTGTCCGCAAGCAGCATTTAAATCTGCCCGGCGTGCAAGCGTTGTTTGACACGTTGAACCGCGCAGCATTTCGCCGCGAGTTGGAGGGCCTAGGCGGCTATGATGCGGCCGATGCCGGTAAGCGCATCGCTTAGCCGCTATCTTCTGTGCTGTTCGCGCAGCACCGCGGGATCGTCCATCTTTACTGACGGCTTCGGATCTTTCGGCTCGCGCGCTTTCGCGGGATCGAAAATCTCCTTCGCCACAGGCTTTAATTCATAGCCGGTAAAGTCCGGCACATCCGTAAACGCATCGCTCAGGTCCGTTGCCGCCGCATCGTAAAGATTAAGTGGCGGTATTCGCAGAAGTCGAAATGCCGTCTTCAACAACCCCGGAAAGCTCGTGTTCTGGTGCGAGATGTACCCCTTCTTCACATAGGGACCTGCCATCAGCAGAACCGTGCGATGCGAATCCACCCGATCCACGCCGCCCTGCGAATCGTCCTCGGTCACGAACACGGTCATCTGCTTCCATTCCGGCCGCTTTGAGAAGAACTCCAGAATTCGCCCAAGGGCAATGTCATTATCGGCTACGTACGACGTGGTAGTTGGATACCCATCACTTGGCCGTGGCTTCGTCGTGTGATCGTTCGGCAAGTGGATATAAATGAGCCTCGGCAACTTCGCCATCGCGCTCAACTCCTCAATCAATTGCGCCGCTCGATATTGATCGGGGATATTCATATTGAACTGCGCATAATTCCGGGACGTGTTCCGGTACAGAGGGTCCGGCATCGGCACGTTGGTCAAGAATCGGGCGCCCGTCGGCTTCAATCCCTCGCCCTCATCAACGCCGGCTAATTCGTAGCCTTCACCGAAGTTTCTGAACGGGATTTTGTTTCGTTCCAAGTGATGCCATAGCGTTCCGCCTTCCGGCTGCTCTTCCGGATGCACGGACGAATTGGTCACCGGAAAACTCAACCGCCCTGGAGCCGTGGCCGGCATCCGGAAATCTTTCTGCCCTCCGTAGGCCGCCATCAGCGAGCTCTCAGTCCACACACTCGGATAGGCGCCGACCAGCCAGTGATGCCCGTCCACGCTGACTTCCGAATCGGCGTAGAAGTTGTCGCTCTTCGCCCAGCGCCGCGCCATCTCATGATGGTTCGGTGTCACGGCTTGGCCGTAGCGCGCTCCATCGCTGAACACGTCGTCGTACGTCCGATTCTCCTTCACGATGATCACCACGTTATGAATCTGTTCCGGCAGGGCGCCCGCACTCTGCGCCGCATTGAACCCGTTGTTGCGATACACCGCGGCAGTTAGGCGTTCCAGTTCCGCCGCCTTCGGAAGCGGGAACATCGAGATGGTTCCTCGCCGCAACTCGCCTTGAAAGCTCCTCAACAGTCCTGCATTCGGACCCGTCCCGAAGCCTTTCGCGTTTGCCACGTACGCGATGTCTTTCTCAGTCAAAACACGCGTGGGAAACCACCCGGCCGGAACATGTCCCAAAATGCGGCCGCCGCGCACATCGATCACGCCGATTGCATTGATACCAGCCTCGGCTACCAACAACCAGCCATTCTTCTCGTGCCATGAAAGTCCGATCGGCATTACCCCGCGATGCCGCTCCAGCCCGGCGATTCGTATGGGGATGTCGCGCTCCACCTTCAACGACCGTGCATCCACAATCGAAATGGAATCGTTGTTTGCATTCGACACGAAGATCTTCTCTGCCGCCGCTGTGACGCCCGATGGATTACTCCCGCCCGCGCTGGCTTTTCCAAACGGAATTCCCGTGGGAATAAACTTCACGATGGCCGGCTTCTCCGGGCCGCTCACATCCAACACGCACAAGGAATTCGACTCAGCGACATTCGGATCGCCCAGGCCAGGCACATCCACCGCGCCGCGAGCGGTTTCCCTTCTTGCCCCCTTGCGCGCCTCAGCGGAAGGGAATCCAAACGCAGGAAAGGCAAGTCCGGTCTCGCGCGCCTCTTTCGGGTCCGCACCCGGCACAACTTTGTACTCGAACATTCCGATGTTGGTCACGTATGCGCGCCGCGAATCGGGGGACAAAGCGATGGCAAAGGGCAATCGTCCCACTCGCACCGATGCGATCACCTTGCGCCTACGGACATCAATTGTCACCATGCGGAAATTTGCCTGATCGACCACGTACAGCAATCCGCGCTCGCGATCCAGAGCCATATCCCCGGAGTAGCTGTCTTTGAACCCGCCCGTATTCAGATCGAAGCTGTGAAGTTTCTTTCCCGTGCGCGTATCCACCAGCCGCACCCGCCCGGAGTTACCCTCTGCCGCGTAGAGTTCATTGCCAGTTCCAAATGCAAGCCCCATAAACACGCTGCGCCATTCATCGCCATCGTCGTCGGCATCTCCTTTCTTGCGTGCAACGAATTGCTGCCGATGCCATGATCCGCCCACACTGCGAAGCAAAGTCAGCGAATACCGGTTGGGGCCGCCGTCGGCCGATGCGAGTGTTAACCCGTCAGGACTCAGCGCAAGGCCAAACGTGCCCGGCCCTGTAAAGAAGTATTGACCGGTGGACGTCAGCAGCCTCCCACCCGGCAAAACAGTTTCCGCGGTGTTCGTGCTCGCCGTCCGAATTCCGGCGGGCGTACGGTAATCTGCGGCACTTACGCCGATTGCGAAAGTTAATAGCAATAGGAGCTTCATTCAGGTTTTAGAATATCGAAGAGTACAGGCCAATTACCCGAGATCTTCAAACAACTGGTTAGCTTCGGGATACGAAACCGCGCCTTCCGTGAAGAGCCGGTACGTGCCGGTGTTCCTCAGTTCGTCGGCAATCCGGCGAGTCTGTCCCATGGCTGCACGCATCGGACCAGACCCAACGCTTACCCGCTTTACGCCGAGTTCTTGCAGTTCCGGGACGGATGGAACGCCTTGTCCCGCCAGTATGTTCAGCGGCGCCTTCACGGCTTTGGTCAATTGCGCAATGATGGCGGCGTCCTTCAGCCCAGGCACGAAAACCCCATCGGCTCCCGCTTCCACAAACGCCACCACGCGTTCCATTGCCGACTGCAGCCTCTGCGCCGGATCACCCACCGCCAACAGGAACGAGTCCGTCCGCGCGTTCAGAAACAACCGCAAGCCTTCCCGCGTTGCCGTTTTCCTGATAGTCCGAATGCGGCTGATCTGCTCCGCCAGACTGAACAACGGATCCCTATGTCCCAGTCCGGGGCGCGCGTCTTCAAGGTTAATGCCAACCAGGCCCGCGCGAACCACATCCACGATTATCTTAGAAAGCTGTTCCTTATCGCTGCTGTACCCGGCTTCAATATCGCCGGTGACTGGAATGTCCACAGCCCGCGCAATCCGCCGCAATACGGAAAGGTGGTCAGGCCAGGACACCTCTTGACCATCCGGATAGCCCAGGGAAAAAGCGATTCCCGCGCTGGTAGTGCCAATCGCCGGGAAGCCGGCTTCCTCAAAAATGCGCGCACTTGCCGCATCCCAAGCGTTTGGCAAAACGAGAATACCGGCCTGTTTGTGCAGTTCGGAAAACTGCCGTGCTTTATCCGCCAGTGAGTCCACCGGCATCAACCGGGAAGCATCTTTGAGATGTCGTTGTAAAGCACGAACACCACCACGGCCATCAGAAACACCATCCCGACCTTCAGGATCGCTTCCTTCACCTGCATGCTCAGGTCCCGCCGCATGAAGATTTCAACGGCCAGCATGAGAATCGTTCCACCATCCAGAATTGGAATGGGCAGCAGATTGAAGATCGCCAGATTCAAACTGACCATTGCCATTAGGCCGATAAACTGGGCTGCGCCTTGCCGTGCGGCATCTCCCGATAGCCGGGCAATCCCGATGGGGCCTTCCAATGACTTGGGTGACATTCTCCGCTCCACCATTCCCCGCAAGAACTGGTAGATCACCGATGCGCCCTTTACGTTGCGCTTGACTGATTCATTTAGCGCCTGGGGAAAGCTCAGCTTCGTCATGATGACTCGCCGGTCCAGCATCACCCCAATCATCCAGCGGTTCTCAGCTTTGTTGAAAGCGGGCTGTACAGTAGCCGTGCCGCGCCGCCCATCGCGGAGATATTCCACCGTCACCGGTTTCCCGCCGCTCGCGCGAATCACCTCATGCAGCTTGAAGACGGAACGGACCGGAACCCCGTTCAAACTCAGCACTACATCGCCTCGCCGCAGCCCTGCCTTCTCTGCATCCATTCCGGGCATGATCCCGTCGATCTGCACTTCGTTCTGCTCATCCCAACCCGCCATTCCAAGCCCGGTCTTCTCGTCCGTCTTCGGTGTAATGGTGGTGTCGACGCGCTGGCCATTCCGTTCCACAGCCACGGTGATCGCATGGTTTGGATTGGAGGCTTCCTCAATCGCCACGTCTTCCCATTGCGGATCGCGCTGATCGTCAATCTGGATAATGCGGTCGCCTTCCTGCAGACCCGCCTTGGCGGCAGGAGAATCCTTCTGTATGTACCCGATGGTGGAGGGTGCATTGAAGTTCGCTACCTTAGGAAATTCCACCATGAACAGGCCGGTTAGCAGCACCACCGCGAGGATCAGATTCATCGCCGGCCCCGCAAACAAAATGATGAGCCGCTGCCAGCGGGGCTTCGCTCCAAAAGATCGCGGATCAGCGGCCGCGTTTTCCTCGCCCGGCTGCTCACCTGGCTGTTCGCCGGCCATTTTGACGTAACCGCCGAACAGAATTAAGGAAAACCGGAAGTCGGTCTCACCCCGCTTGAACCCGAACAAGCGAGGCCCGAAGCCGAAGCTGAACGCCTCTACCCGCACATCGAAGAAACGCGCGGCCCAATAGTGACCCAGTTCGTGGATCAGAATCATCACACCTATCAGGACAAGAAGCCACCAGATATTTTGTAAGACAATCATAGAATTACGCTCGTACGGCCGCGCGCCGCCGCACGCATTCGCGAGCAACGGCACGAGACTCTTGGTCGATTTCCAAAACATCGCCCACGGACTTCGGTGTCCGCGCGGGCATCCGTGAGAGAGCTTCCGTTATCACTTCACTGATTCCAGGAAACGAGATCTGCTCGTGCAGAAACGCATCCACCGCTATCTCATCGGCCGCATTGAGCGTACAAGTAGCCGATCCGCCGGCCTCTTGCGCATCGTACGCCAACTGTAGCAGCGGAAACTTTTTCAGATCCGGCGGATAGAATTCCCAGGTCCGGGTCTGTGCCCAATCAAGCTTCGGCACGGGTGCGTCTGCCCGTTCAGGATAAGTCAGCGCGTACTGAATCGGCATTCTCATGTCAGTCGCGGAGACCTGTGCAATCACGCTTCCATCCACGTATTCCACCATCGCATGCACGGTCGACTGCGGATGCACCACCACCCCCACATCTTTCGGCAAGAAGTCAAAAAGCCAACAGGCCTCAATCACCTCAAAACCCTTGTTCATCAATGTAGCGGAATCGATGGTGATCCGCTGCCCCATCTTCCAGGTTGGATGATTCAACGCCTGCGCTGGAGTGATGGAAGGAAATTCGCTGGAGGCGGTGTTCCGGAAAGGTCCGCCAGAGGCCGTTAAAATCAACCGGACTACTTCGCTCCTTAACCCGGCCCTCAAACACTGGTGAGCCCCATTGTGCTCACTATCTACTGGAATTAACTCCGTCCCAGCTTCGCGTGCAGCATCCATCACCAGCTTACCGCTTGCCACCAGCACCTCTTTATTGGCGAGTCCAATGATCTTTTTCCGCCGAACGGCTTCATAGGTAGCCTCAAGTCCTGCTACTCCTACAATTGCAGACAGTACGAAACCTACTTCGTCCGCTACCGCTACCTGAATTCGCGCCTCATCTCCAGACAGCAATTCAGGCCACCGGGATCTTTCTATTCCCGCCTCCCGCAGCCTGCCTGTTAGATTCTTCAGGACCTCGGGCGTTGCAACAACTACCACAGCCGGCTTAAATTCAACGATCTGAAGAACAAGGACGTCCAGATTCTGCCCCGCCACCAGTCCGAAAACACGAAAACGACTGGGCCATCGGCGCACGACGTCTAAAGTGGACGTGCCAATGGAACCCGTCGATCCAAGTAAAGTGATGGAAGTCAACAAACTTAGAATATCATCGTGCTTTGTTTTGTTTTTGAATTTTTGCCCCTACCGACCGCCGGTGAGACCCTTGCGGGCGCCGGGGAGGATTGCTTCAGGGGTCTTTTCTATGAGGTTAGTCTCGCTTTGGTGGGAGTTGCCTCCCCGGCTTAATTCCAATATTAGTATATGTTCCTACGGAATGCAATAGAAATCTTCAAGATTTTTACTGCCGCTTCACCTCAACACCGGCAAAATCTTCCATCACCTTGATAGTAGAGCACATATCGTCTTCTCCGAATCCGCTGGCGATAGCTGCCCGGAAGAGTTGCTGCGTCAAGGCGGTCAAGGGAAGCGGGACTTCCATCTCATTTCCCGATTCCAACGCCAGCGATATGTCCTTATGCATCCACTTGGTAGAGAAGTTTGTAACGAAATTTCGATCCAGAACGAACGGGGCTTTGAAGGAGATCAGTCCCGATTTGGCGGCGCTGTTATCCAAAATCTTAAGCATCAATTCGGGGTCCACGCCCGCTTTCGTGCTCAAAACCATCCCTTCATTGAATGCTTGCATGATGTTAGAGAGAATCAAATTCTGAGTAAGCTTCGCGTTCAGCCCCATACCCGAGCCCCCACAATAGTAAAGCTGCTTACCCATGGGTTCGAGAAACGGTTTCATCTTCTCGAAAACGCCTTCATCTCCCCCGACCATGAAGGTCAGAGTGCCAGCATCCGCCCCAGGCTTTGAGCCAGTGCAGGGTGCATCCAGGAAGTTTATCCCAGATTTGGAAAGTTCCTGGAAGATCCGGCGGCTGGCGCCAGGCGCGATGGTGCTCGCGTCCACGATGGTGCTGCCGGCCTTGGCACCCTTACTGACGCCGTTCTCACCCAAAATGGCTTCCTCAGACATCTTCGTGTCGCCCACGCATAAGAAAATGCAATCGGCCTGTGCGCCCACTTCCGCCGGAGTCTGGCATGCTACGCCATCGCCTTCCTTCGCTAACTCGGCTGCCTTGCCGGGCGAGTGGGACCACAGCGCGACACGATGCCCGGCACGCAACAGATTCCGGGCCATCAGCCGGCCCATGATCCCGAGTCCTAAAAATCCAAGATTTGCCAATTGTTCCTCCCTGGGGTTGATTTGTACGAACCGTTATTGTACTTCGAGAGCCCGGTTCCATGAAACCACGGGAGGCAAATCGGTTCGCGGGTCTACTGCATGGCAGCTTGCTGATGATCGGACATGCCGGCAAGAATACGCAACACAAGCAGATCTGAGTCTAGAAAAACTTTTACCCTGCAGTTTGTCATTTCCTCTTCCTTCACGATGTGGCTTTTCACAAGGATTCGAAGCCCTGTCACTGATAAGCCGAGCATCTGGGCAGCTTCCAGAAGCGCGACTTTTTCGGCGTGCGCGGCTTTCCGCAAATCCTTATCCAGGGTGGCCAAGGGGAGACCGGTGCGCTGGGCCAATTCCAGGTAGGCGGCATCTAAGCGGTGAGCCGATGGACTTCGGCCAGGCTCCGAATACGTTCTCACGCCGTGAGGCTTCGTTCATTATCGACCAGGATGTGAAATGAGCTGAGATCCTGCAAAAAGCCCTGGATCTTTTCTTCCGGTACCCGTCCGCGCTTTTTGGCTTGCACAAGACTGTTGAGAATCTCGGCGGGCCAGTGGCTCGGGACGACCACTTCCTCGCCGTCAATTAAACAATCTCAGCAGAACCTCGAATAGGAAGTCCGTTCGTCATCGAAGCACCAGGGAAGCGAGACGGAAGCATCCGGCACAAACGTATTAGTCACGTATAGCGCCTGGGACACGCCGCCTAACCTCGAACAGACAGCGACGGCCTACCCGTCCATTGCTCGAAGTTCGAACGGAACAGGCGGGTCACATCGCGCGCAATGTCATCCCGCGTAACATTGCGTCCGTCCTCGATCATCAATTGGTATGAGTTCGCCAGGATTCCGGCCATCGTCCGGCGCGTGTTGCGCCACTTATAGATCACTTGCTCTAAAACCCGTGCATCCGAGTGCTGTGGAATGAAGCTGGTCCCGAGCATTTCCAGGCGCTCCCGCGTCATCTCTTCCACAATCGATGGATTGTTCAGAAACCACCAGCATCCGAACGGCATCAGATTGCGGAACTTCCGGGCGTAAACACACAGCTCATGCTGATTCTCGCGGCTTAGCACACTGACCAGGAAACGGTTATCCGGAAAATCGCGGCAAAGAATTTCGAGTGATCGCAGATCCGCTCTGCCTGCGCCATCGCCGGCAAGCCGCAGAGCTGGATTCACCTGATAACGCACCCCAATCATTAACGACAGCGGAATTTTGAACTCCTGGCAACACGGCAGAACCACCTCGCGCAGCAGTTTTGCCCTGACACTATCTTCGGGATAGCAGAAGGTGTCGGGCAGGGAGACGGCCATGTAAACCGGCTTCATGCGCGCGCACCAGTCGCTCAGGAACCGGCGCACTTCCGCGGCGCTCTTGCCGAATACACCTGCGTTGATGGCATAACCCTTTGCGGCCAGAACCTGCCAATTCTCCGGCCACTTGTTCAAGATTCGATCCAGCCGCAGCACCGCGTGGAACTGTGGATCTGGCGCAACCCCCGCCTCCCAAAGCGGCGCCTCCGCCGGATCCAGTGGATCGTTTGTCATCACCACATCGCTGACGCCTGCCAGCTGCAGAACTTTTCCAACATGCGATTCGATCGGCTGCGATTCGAAAAACTCCCGCGCCTCACGCAGGCTCGGGCCCCCGGTCGGCAGGTCAAAGGCCTGAAGCACGGCCACCACGCCGCGTGTGGCTTCCGATAGGGGCGAGTTTTCCACGAAGAGCGCGCGCCAGATCGCATCCGCCTTCTCAGTTTTCGAGAGCGCCCAATACTCGGCGGGCGATATGGCGGAGGAGCGGAATAATTCCGCCTCCAGATAGTGGTAAGTGATGAGGTCATCAATGCCCCACAACCCAATCGCTCCAAAAGACGGCGCAAACAGGTGAGTATGCATATCGATCACCGGCGCCGAACCTAGTATGTCCTCCACTGCGGCCCGGGCTTGGTTTGCCCGCAAGGCCGTGATATTCGATGCCGTTTTGGATTCGCTCACAAGGATAACCCCACCACTGAATTTACTATACTGCCGGGATCGCATTGGGGCAGGCAGCGGGCCGTGTAGCACGCGATGCAAGCGCAGATCTTTTTTACATCTCGCCGCCGTCCAGCGGAAGGTAAGTAATTGATCTACTTAGATTAGAACGTTTGGTGCCCGAAATGCTGTAGACTTAGATGTGATGGAAATTACATACGGCACGTTTCTGGGATCTGTAGCTCCGATGGTTGTCGTGGGAACTATGCTGCTGCCAGGCGTGTCCGCTTTCGCCGATCCGATGAGAGGCGGTGTACCCGTTTCCGCAAACCAAATCGTGGAGGCACTTGCCGCTTCTGAGAACCGGAGATTTGCGGAAGTGCAGGCATACTCGGCGACCCGCCGGTATGTGCTCAAGAACGCACGTTTCAACCAAGATGCCGAAATGTTGGTTCATATGCAAGTCACTGCGGAAAAGGGCAAGGTGTTCCAGGTTCTTTCTGAGCACGGCGTTGAGGGTCTTGCTCGCAGGGTCTTCAAAAAAGTGCTGGATGGGGAAGCCGAAGCCAGCCGTACTTCGGCGAAGCAGTTCAATAAAGTGACTCCAGAGAACTACGAGTTCCGTCTGATCGGTACCGAAGACCGCAGCGGCCACCGCTGTCACGTGATGGAGATTAAGGCGAAGTCTAAAAGCAAATATCTGATGAATGGAAAGATCTGGGTGGACGCTACCGATTATCAAATTGTCCGTATGGAAGGCCGCAGTGCCGCGAGTCTATCGTTCTGGGTTGGCAAGCCATATCTTGTGTACGATTTCCAGAAGGTGGGTGGCTGGTGGCTAGGCGCGCGCAATCAATCGATAGCCGACGCAAGGATCGTGGGTACCACCGAGATGACTGTTGAGGTCCAGGGTTACGAACTGCAACCGGGGCGCGAACAGAAACTCGCGCTGGAAAAACTGCCCCGTCCGCGAGCGATAGGCGCTGTTGTTGAATAAGCTCTCTTAGTCCCACGAAGGGCTGCCATTGCAGCCGGGTGCGGGGAGAGGTGACAACGGCTAATGTCGGCTGGCTGGCCTCGAATCGCTTACAGGTGTTCGGGGGCCGCGAGTCCGCTGTGCTGGTGCGGCGGCGTGGCGCTCACAACAGGCCGGCGTGCGCCCAGTTCACACAGCAGCGCCACCCCCGCCAGTACAGCAGCGGTGTAAAACGCCGCCTGGTAATCGTGATACCGGTCATATAACACTCCCCCGATGCGCGGCCCGATAATCCCTGCCACGCCCCATGCCGTAAACAGAATCCCGTAATTGACACCCGCGTTCTTTGTGCCCCAGAAGTCAGACGCCGCTACCCCATTT
>JBBPYD010000045.1:0-10677 GCA_038200305.1 Bryobacterales bacterium | reverse complement strand
CGTCACCCAATTCCCGGAAGCTGCCATTTCGCGTCCAATCGACGCATACCGCGGTTCATCCGTACTCAGCAGCCCCACCCGCGTCAGTCCAAAGAAGTACAAAAGAAACACAGCCGGAAAAGCCCATGCGTACTTCCGAAGGGAGTAAGACACGTATCAAGTATAATGGCGAAAATGCGCAGGCTCAGCATTCTGGCGGCTCTACTGATGGCCGGCGCGGCCATCGGTTCCGCAACCGACTGCTCCTGCGACACCAACAGCGCGGAACTCATGCAAGCCCGGCAATGCGGGCTTTGCCGTGAAGCGGAAGTGCAGCCAGTGGATACAAACATCTTTTTCCTGAAGGACACCAACCCCCGCAAACCGAATCGCTGGCTGGTGCTTCCCCGCTCTCATGGAACCGCCAATCATGAATTGCACGACATGACTCCAGCCGAACGAACCGCTCTCTGGACCGCGGCCATTGCCAAGGCAAAAAGCGTTTGGGGCGAGGAATGGGGCCTCGCCTACAATGGAATCAAGGTCCGGACGCAGTGCCATGCCCATATCCACATCGGAAAACTTCTGAAAGGAATCGAAACGGATCACTTCATTGTGGTCAATAAACCGTCACAGATTCCTGCGCCCGCCGGTGAGGGGATTTGGGTACACCCCAGCGGCTCGCGTCTGCATGTGCATCTGGGAGAGCAGGCAACCGAAACCGTGCTGCTTCGATAAACTGGATTTGCCAGGGGGACATATAAAACGACATGGAACTACTTGAGATTGCGAAGCTACCCACGGCGGAAAATTCCGCCATTCACCTGCACCCCAGTGACAACATCGCTGTTGCCCGCGTGCCCCTTTCTCCCGGTCAAAAGTTAAAGCTCGCCGGCGGCATGGAAATCCTGGTGCGCGATTCAGTTCCCGCCGGCCACAAGGTCGCGCTCCAGCGCGTCAATCCTGGCGAGATTATTGTTCGCTATGGCCAGGTCATGGGCCGGGCGAAAACGGCCATCGAACCGGGCAATCACGTTCATGTTCACAACGTCGGTTTCGAAGAACTGTCCTTCGCCTACGAATTCCCCACTTCGGATCTCGCCGCCGCGGAACTCTCGAAGGACGTCCCCAATTTTCTCGGCTATCAACGCGAGGACGGCCGGGCCGGAACGCGCAACTATATCGCGGTGGTCGCGGCCAGCAATTGTGCCGCGCACACAGCCGAATTGATCGCTGCGAGTTTCGACCAGCACTCGCTTCCACCGAATGTGGACGGCGTTGTCGCGTTCCCTCACGGCGAGGGCTGCGGACATACCATCGGCCCCGATACCGACCAACTCCGCCGCACGCTGGCCGGTGTGCTGGATCATCCAAACGTCTCCGGCGCAATTATTCTAGGGCTCGGCTGTGAGGTGAACCAGATCGATCACTACCTTGGGCCGAACGCGCCCCGCTCCGGACGTCTTACCGGCATGACCCTGCAGGGCACTGGCGGCACCAGGGGCGCAATCGAAGCCGCAAGGACAGAAATCAAAAAAATGATGGAGCGTGCCACCGAAGAGAAGCGCGTTCCCATTCCCGCATCGAAGATCGTCCTCGGCCTCAATTGTGGCGGTTCCGATTCGTTCTCCGGTATCACCGCGAATCCAGCCCTTGGGGTCTGCTCAGACATGCTCGCCGATATTGGAGCCGCTGCCGTCCTGGCCGAAACTACGGAAATTTTTGGCGCCGAACATCTTCTTGTCCGGCGCGCGCGCAACCGGCAAGTCGCCGAGCGCCTGCTCAGTTTCGTTAGCGGATACAAAGCCTACCTCAGGCGGTTCGGCGGCAGCTTTGACGACAACCCTTCACCCGGCAACAAAGAAGGCGGCCTGACGAATATCCTTGAGAAGTCGCTAGGCGCGGTGGCCAAGGCCGGAACATCGCCATTGACCGCGGCAGTCGATTACGCAGAGCGCGTCTCCACTCCGGGCTTCGTCTTCATGAACACGCCAGGGTACGATCCAGTTTCCTTGACCGGTCTCGCGGCTGGCGGGGCCAATCTCATTGCATTCACCACTGGCCGTGGCAGCGCCATCGGATTCCCGACGATTCCCGTGATCAAAATCGCAAGCAATTCCAGCATGTACCGCCGCATGACCGACAACATGGATCTCAACGCTGGCCGCATTGCCGACGGCGAGGCCGCCGTCCCGCAAGTCGGCCGCGAAATCTTCGATTTCGTCCTGAAAGTAGCCTCCGGGGAACGTACCTGTGCGGAACGGCTGGGACATAAAGAGTTTGTTCCCTGGCGGATAGGACCGGTCCTTTAAAGCAATACATCAACTGATATTGAGATGAACGAAACGAACCCAATTGGCTACCTGACCGATCAGATCGATACTTGGCGTGAGGCGGGCACCTTCCAGCGGCTCCGGGAACTGGAGTCCGCCTGCGCCCCTATTTCCCGCTTCGACGGGCACGCGGTGATCAACCTCGCTTCGAACAACTACCTCGGCCTGATCACCCATCCAAAGCTGATCGAAGCCGCCATCGAGGCCACCCGCAAGTACGGCGCCGGGTCCGGAGCGGTGCGGACGATTTCCGGCACCATGGACCTTCATCTCGAATTGGAGCGGAAGATCGCAGCCTTCAAGAATGTGGAAGCCTGCGTCGTGTTCCAGTCCGGTTTCGCCGCCAACGCCGGCACGGTCTCCGCCATTCTGAGCCCGGACGACCACATCGTCTCCGATGCCCTGAATCACGCCAGCATCATCGATGGTTGCCGGCTTTCCAAGGCAAAAATCCACGTCTTCGCGCATCGTGACATGGCCCAGGCCGAAGCAAAGCTCGCCGCCTTGCAGGACTCGCCCGGCCACAAACTGCTGGTGACCGATGGCGTGTTTTCCATGGATGGCGATATCGCTCCTCTCCCCGCTTTGGTGGAACTGGCCGAAAAATACGGCGCGATCATGATGGTGGACGACGCTCATGCCTCCGGCGTATTGGGCCGTGCGGGCCGGGGCACCGTGGATCATTTCGGACTCCATGGCCGCGTCCATATCCAGGTAGGAACACTCTCGAAAGCCATCGGTGTCCTCGGCGGATATGTATGCGGCAGCCGCGATCTGATCGACTACCTCTACCATCGCGCCCGTCCGTTCCTGTTCTCCACGTCGCATCCTCCTTCGGTAGCGGCCTCCTGCATCGCCGGATTCGACGTTCTTGAACAGGAACCGGAACGCATGCAGAATCTCTGGAAGAACACCGGACACTTCCGCGAGGCCCTCAAGAACGCCGGCTTCGATACCGGAACGAGTGAGACGCCGATTATCCCGATCATGGCCGGACAGGCCAAAACCGCATTTGCCTTCTCACGCGCTCTGTTTGAGCAGGGCTTGCTCGCCACAGGCATCGGGTTCCCAACGGTGCCGGAGGGCAAGGCCAGAATCCGGACCATCGTGACCGCTACCCACACTACGGAACAGCTCGATCGTGCCACTGAGATTCTCGTTCGCGTGGCCCGATCCATGAATATCCTCTAAAGAAACGCATGCTTTCGGCCGATTAGCCGAATGTGAGTGCGTCTGCTCTTTCGTCCCGGCGTGATTTCCTGCGGCAAACGCAGAATGCCGATGGCGGCTGGGGCTACTTTCCGGGAAAGTGGTCGTGGTTGGAGCCAACCCTTTATGCGATTCTAGCCCTGCACGGCGATCCCGCGGCAGACCGTGGTTTCCAGCTAGTTCAACGTTGGGCTCTTCCACAGGGTGGCTGGCGAACCTCGGCGGAGGTGGCCGAATCCAACTGGACATCCGCCCTCTGCTTGACGGTGTATTGCGCCCGGAACGTCAAAGATCAAGCGTTCGAGTTAGGGCTCCGCAGCGTGCTCGGCACCGTAGGTATGGAAGGTAGTTTCCTGTTTCAGCTTGGTCATCTTCTCCATCGGGATCTTGTCGACTTTGACAGCAGCCTCCAGGGCTGGCCATGGCGCCCTCAGAACGCCTCGTGGGTGGAGCCGACCGCCCATTCAGTGGTTGCTCTGAAACGAGTGGAAGCAAGCGGATTAAAGGAGAGACTTCCGGGTATTCGCGCCAGAATAGATGCAGCCGAGCGGATGTTGCTCGACCGCCGCTGCACGGATGGCGGCTGGAATTACGGTAATACCCGCGTCAGGGGTGTCACTCTTCCTTCTTATCCGGAAACCACGGCGCTTGCTCTGCTCGGATTGCAAGGACATCCCAAAGCTCAACTGAAACCTAGTCTCGATCTGGCACAGCACTACTGGCGTCAGGCGAAATCTCCGCTTGCCAGGGCATGGTTGGCTATCAGCCTTCGCAACTTCGGTTTCAGCCGGTTGGAATCCGCGCCGCAAGACCCTCCCAAACCTTCTCAAGATATTCTGATTGCGGCGCTGCAATGCCTGGGGGAACCGGGCGGCGGCCATGCTTTCCTGAAAACGGGAAGTGTGGCGTGAAACTGAAGCGGCGCGATCTGATTCCCTTAGCAGGAGTGGGAGCCGCCTCGGTGTATGCGGCTCTTCAGCCGGGTGCAAAGCCTCGCGGGCGCTTCGGCATCCGGTCGCCCGTCGCGGTGGTAAAGGCCGCTAATTACGAAGCCGACCTCACCGGCCAGATCGCCCGGGGTATTGCCGAATGCGGTCTGAATGTGCGGGGCAAGCGGGTCCTACTGAAACCAAATCTCGTGGAATTCGATTCCGCCACGTGCATCAATACGGATGCACGCGTGGTAGCGGCCGCGGTAGAGGTCTTTGAGCGCCTGGGCGCATCGGAAGTGTCGATAGGCGAAGGTCCCGGCCACCGCAGGGATACATGGGATTTAACCGAACTCGCCGGCTATCGCTCGATCATTCCGGATTTTGACCGCAGGTTTACTGATCTCAATCGCGACGATGTCACCCCGGTGAAATCTTTCCTCAATGCGGACAGCTTCTATTTCCCCGCCACCGTGTTGCGCGCGGATCTAATCGTATCGTTGGCCAAGATGAAGACTCATCATTGGGCTGGGGCTACTCTTTCCATGAAGAACTTTTTCGGCGTCGTGCCCGGCAGCGTGTATGGCTGGCCGAAGAATCAGCTTCATTTTTATGGAATTGACGAATCGATCCTGGCTTTGCATCGTGTATTTGGCTCGAAATCGTTCGCGATTGTAGATGGCATTGTTGGCATGGAAGGAAATGGACCGATTCAGGGAAATCCTAAACCGGTCGGAGTGCTCGTAATGGGTAGCGACTTGGTGGCAGTAGATTCCACCTGTTGCCGGATTATGGGACTAGTACCAGAAAATATTAGTTACATATCCCGCTCAACTTCGGGTAATATAAGTGAAGACGACATCGACATGCGCGGCGAAAGCGTAGCCGATACGACAACTTCTTTCAAAGTACTGCCGGCATTCCAGAATTTACTCGTGGGGTAAGGGGGTGGACTACATCGCGGACGCCAATCACTCCACCCCTTTGGGATTTTTCGAGTGAGGCGATTTACTAAGCTCTTTAAGCACTTACGCTGATTCTTCATTCACAAGCGTAATGGTACTATCTGGTTGTAGCTCACCTCTATTAATTGCATCGGAGAATAAACATGAAGAAGATTACCAAATTAGTCTGGAATTTAAGACTGTGGAAAGACACACGCGGGCAGGACCTCATCGAATATGCTTTGATGGCAGGGTTCGTTGCCGTCGCCGCCGGGGCAATCATGCCTGGTGTCGCCACCCAAATCAGCACCATTTTCTCGAAAGTAAGCAGTTCGCTCACAGCAGCATCGGGAACAGGCTCCTAATAGCCTGTCGAGAAACGTTACATGATCTCCTTTTCTGGGTGAAAGGCCCTATGCCTCTCACCCATTTTTTATGTTCCGCTTAGTGGGTTGCCTGAAGTTCTCTATCTTCCGCGACCATCCGGCCAAGGTTCCCCTCCGCGTCAAATTCCCACTCCGTCGCCGATCCTAAGATCTCCAACGCCGGGTTGGCCTTGATCGCCGGAAGTAGGTTCTCAGTCAATCCAAGCAGGCCTAATTCCATGGAATTCCGGATCCGGCCGATGGTCACGTCCTTGCCTGAAAACTTCCCAACCGTCGGGGCGATCTTTTCAAGACAAGTTCGATCGGAAGAGAAATGGATGGGCGTCCGGACGGCCGCCGGCGTCGAGGCCGTCAGCGAGTTGATTAGGGTCGGATTCCAATCGATCTTCCGCAGCAGACGATCATGCACCACGTCCGCCATCCCAAGTCCGACGCCATTACTGTAGCTCAAGTCACTAAGATCCCGAATATAGATCCTCTCGATGCGCGGGGTATCCGGCCACGGATTGTATGCGCCCTGCACACTGCGATTCACTACTTTCGTGTCCATTCCCGCGCCGCTGATGTTTTTTCCGATCTCGTCCAGGATCAAAATGTCCAGATCGCACGGAATCCGCCCCATCCAGGATTTCGTCAGCGCAAGTAGTTCCTCTTCCTTCTGTTCCATGTGCTCTACTGGGACCGCGGTGATCTGCGCCGTATTGTGATTCGCGTCTTCCAGAATTGCCAGGCCGCCTAGAACCTTGCCGGATGCCAGAACCTGCCGGCCAACGGTCCGGATCACTTTCTCCAGTCCCAGTTTGTAGGCATAAGTGTGATAGCGTTGCGCACCCGCAAACTTTCCGAGGCCAATCGCCATCATCTTGAACAGCCCGCTCTCGATCTTGCCCGCGAAATCCGTGTGCCATTTCACTCGCCCGATCAGCATCACGCCGTCGCTATCGAAAGCATTCTTATCCATGAACGCTTCAATTCCATCGCCGGTCGACCCGAGTGAAACCACCTCCAGCGAACTGATGACGGGACATCCCATAGTCGCCTCGTGAATCCCGTAATGGGCCAGCACATCGGCCTGCCCTTCCGCAGTGGCTGCGCCGTGACTGCCCATCGCTGGAAACAGGAAAGGCTGAACGCCCTGCGACTTCCAGTAATCCACCGCCGCGCGCACAATGGTGGCGATGTTGTGAATCCCGCGGCTGCCGACGCCAATGGCCACACGGCTTCCCGGCTTCAGGCGTTTGCCGAAGCCGCCGGCGCTGAGCTGTTTCCCTACCTCATCAGGTATGTTCTTTAAGGACCGGTCCTGAAAATGTTGCCGGACCATGAGCAGGCGAGAGAATTCCATGCTCGGATTATATCCCGCCGCGGCTAAAGCCAGTATTCCCATTTGCCGCTCCGCAGAACATACAAGCAAAGAGCGCCGTTGGTGACCGCGTGCGCCAGAACGCAGTCGCCCAGGCTTTTTGTCCGCACAATCCACCAGTTGTAAAGCAGCCCTGCAATCAGGCCAACTTCCCAGTAGGGCCCGTGCTCGGATGCGAACAACAGAGCCGTGATCCACATGGCTTTCCGCGTGTATGTGCCCAGCTTCACCCTCTGGAAATCGGCCGAGACAATCCAACGCATCAGGAACCCGCGCCAGAACAGCTCTTCAATGATCGGGACCAGTATGATCGCGCGAAGGCAACGCATGATCAGGACCGTTCTGTCGTTAAGAAATTCAGCCGGCAAGGAGCTGTGCAGCTTTCCCGTAATGGAATTCTGAAAGAGCCAGTGATCGCGGTATCCGGGAATCAGCAGGTCGGGTCCAACCCAGATGGCGAACACGCCAAGCCCGAGCGCGACGCTTCCAGCCAGATGTGAGACCCGCAAATCGGTAACGCCGCGAGAGAAGATCCAAAGGACAGCAACCAGCACGGCAATGCGGAGCGGGGACTCCCATTTGCCGAGCGGCAGCAAATAGGGAGTGATCACGAGGAATGCGAGAAATACTCCAAACGGAACTATGTAAGGCAGTGCCGGATGACGGCTCGTGTAGGTGTCCACTAGGGCTTTGCGCCTCGAATCCAGTTCAGCAGAGTGTTGTACTCTCTCGAACCCACGTCCCACCGGACACCGCCGCCGTGCGACAACACCTTTGAATCCACCGTGCCTTCCGATTCGGCATTCGATGTGGGCTTGCGGAGGATCAGGCTGTTCTCGGGATTTGCGGTGTCGATTACATTGAACGCGGTGGCGTAAGTGCCGTTAAACAAGGTATGCGTGGCGTGGCACTGAACACAGGCATACCCATCTTTGCCTCGATTCTCCATGATCGGCCGGACGTGCTCATTGAAGTATTCCTCATCTGGTTTGACGCCGGTGCCAGCCAACTTGGCCGCAGTGGAAGACTTCACCACAGGTGCTTTGCCAAGTCCCTTCAATAGTTCGGGCGAGACGGGTTTGTCCTTGACCACAAGGCCGATCAGGTTGTCGCGATCCGGCCCTGGTTCGCCCGCTACTTTCGTGACAGCCGGAAACTTAGCGTCCCGGCAGAGCAAGGATGCGTTGACAGCAAGCGCCTTTAACTCGGGATCGGCGGATTCAACCAATGGGATTAGCGCTTTCGCAAGGAGTGCATTGCTCTTGCCGAAGAACACGATCTGCTCGATATCGTTTCCGATGCGGTTATAAAACGGCGGCGCTGCTACGGCGAAGTTCGCCGAAGGATCGTATACGTCCGACCGTCTCAATTGCAATTGCGTCAACGCGCTCAGCAACGTCTTCTTCTGCTCCATGGATCCATCGGCCAACACCTTGGCGAACTTCATAGCCAGCCGGTCTTCAATGTGCAAGCGGCCCTCGATGGCGCGGTCTCTATCTTCAGGATGCGCCAGCAGCGGAACCCAGTTGTTATACAGATACCGGATGTTCTCATCCGCAATGTTGTAGATCCCTTCCTTCACGTTACGCTCCACCCAGGGATGCTGCGGGACGGATAGCGCACTGAGCAGGCGGTCTTCAATCCCGTCTTTCACGCTCGAATTGCGGGTCCAAAACCAGAATTGCCAAATGCCTTTGATGGCCTGCATCCGGATCGGGATCACCGGATCGTTAGTAAGGCGGCCGAGGGCAGCCGCCAATTCCGGCTTGTTCGCCAGTGCGGAGAAATGGGTGGCGAATACGCGTGTGGCGCCCCAGCGGACACGGCCGTTCCTGGACGACAAGGCCGCAACCAAAGACTTGGTCGACGTGGCTGTATGGCGGCTGTACACTTGACGAACACTCCAAGCCGCGGTGCGTTGCACCAGCTTGCTTGGATCGCCCAGCCGTTCTATCAATAACGGCAGCAGAGCAGGGTCGGCAACACGCCCGATTGCCTCCACTGCCTGCTGCCGGATCAGTACATCCGGTGAAGCGGCCGCTTCCTTCAGCTCCGCAATTACAGGCGCAGGCTGGGCACCCCAGGTATTATCCAGGCGGTCCAGAACCGAGTCACCCTCACGCGCCGCATTCCAGCCCTTGTCATGCTGGTCATTCGGCTGGTCATTGGGGAAATAGGAACTCAGCGCCAGAATCGCCATTTGCGTTTCACGGAACGGCGTGCGGAAGTTCTCATACGATTGCAGAGGGTCCATCCATCCACCGAACGGTTGCTGGCGCTTGAGCAGATACTCAATCGCCTTCTTAACCTGGGGATGATCTCGAGGAACACCAGCGGCCTGCAACGCCCACAGCGCATGACCAGTCTGAAACTCCGCTTCGGGCTGATCCGGTTCGAACTTCATCGCCCATTGCCCGCTCGGCCGCTGCAGCGAGAGTATCCGGTCCGCGTTCCGGCGAATTTGGCTTGCATGAGCGTTCTTGTCGATTGCCGCCAGCGCCAGTGTCTGAAAGCAGAGATCCACCATGTTCTTGATCTGATCCTGCTCAATCAACTTGGCGATTTGCGGGTCCTTCGCCGCTTCCCACGCATACCACGCAACTTCGTAGGTGCTAACCAGTGGCGTGTTCCCGTTGGTCTCGTCCGGCGGTAGCGTGGTGCGGTCTTTGTAGTAGAGCTTCAGGTATTCTTGAATGCCCTGGTGAAATTCCTCGCGGCGCTCTCCGCTTACTTCCTTCTCGAAAATATCGTTCAGGTGCGACATCCGGCCGAGCACATTCGCGGGAGCGGATATGACGCGGGCCCACACCGCGCCTTCCTGTTCAAAGCCGTAGAACGGGCGCGGATTGTTGTAGAATCTCTCGGTGAGAAACTGCAACTGCTGCCGGTAATTCACTGGATAGCCGTTGCGGATCGCGTAAAGCTGCGCCCGCAGCGGGAAGTGGGTTGTGTGGCAGCCCACGCATAACGAAGTCTCCTGGTGAACATTCGCGATGCGGTCAAAGACCCCGCCGCGCCGGGGCGTGTTCGCGTGCCATGAGTCTCCGGCGGCAAGGATGTAATCGACCGCGGTACGAACCGCCTTCCTCGGATCGGTGTAGGCGGGCGGGTCGTAAACCCGCGTCCGAAGCTTGTATTCAGGATGATTGGCCGCGACACGAATATAGTAGGCGCCGGGCTGCTTCAATACCCTGGCGGTGAATTTGTTGCCCGGCAGAGCTTGCACTTCATGCGGCAACGTCACCGGATCTTCGCCTTCCAAATACGCGGCCGGCTCGCCATTGGAAACGCGGAACACGGACACATCCACCGGGATGTTGTCCCGCTCCATCAGGTCTACTTCAAAGAAGACCAATTTAGGGGCTGAACCGGAGAACTCAAAACGGTACCAGTCGAGTCCCGATTGCAGGGATGCCTGTTTCGCGGTACTGAGCGGAACATAGGGTACGTCGTCGGCTGACGCGAAAATGGTGGTTCCGAGCGCGATCTCATTGGCCTGCCGCCATGTATTATTGGGTTCCCGCTCCACAGGCG
>JBBPYD010000044.1:0-11891 GCA_038200305.1 Bryobacterales bacterium | reverse complement strand
CCGGGATGCACTGGACCGTGGCGGGGGCCAACGCGATCATCGCTCTTCGCTGTGCCAAACTAAGTGGCAGGTTTCAAGATTACTGGAGCGTCGCTCAGAGCGGAGGACCGCCTGATCCCTCATTTTCTAGTCGTGCACCCAGCTCACGGTGAATCCAATATGCAGAAGGGTTGGCTCAGGATGCAGTGTGACGAGGAGGGGGTGAGCGGCGGTTGTACGGCGCTGGTACTCTCAGCCGGCGGGATGTTTGGAGCTTATCAGGCTGGCGTCTGGAGTGAACTGCAGGATGCAATCAAGCCCGATATTGTGGTGGGTGCATCCATTGGTTCCCTGAACGGCTGGCTAATAGCGGGCGGCTGTTCGGGCGAAGAGATCGAGGACCGTTGGCTCAATCTGGAATCCGCAGCGAGGCATCGATGGCGAATTCCGAAGTCTTTTTCCGAGGGCGTTGTCGATCCGGCACTGGCAGAGAACTGGATTCAGGAAATTTACCAATGCTGCTTTCCCAAGGTTCGCTACGGCCTGGTGGCGACTGCATTGCGGACCATGAAGCCTACGCTGTTTGAATGGCCCGGAATAACATGGCAGCATCTGGCGGCTTCCTGCGGAGTCCCGTTGTTTCTTCGCCAATACCGGATCGATGGCATGCTCTACGCCGATGGAGGCATACTTGATCCTTTGCCTTTGTGGGCCGCCGTGAAGATGGGAGCTACCCGCATTATCGCTGTGAACGTGCTGAAACACAGGCCGTTTATCGCTCGGGCCGCTGCGAAGGCGGCCCGAGCGTATGGCGGGCATCGAGATCCATCGCGCGGCAAGATAGATGTCTTGGAAATCAGTCCGGGCGAACGGCTGGGGACGATTAAACAGAGTATCTACTGGAACCGAGCGAGCGCGGTCCGCTGGATCGCCATGGGAAAAAGCGATGCACACGCGGTAAAACATTTGGTTGTAGAATGTTCTGAGAGTGTCTAATTGTTTTTCAGAGGAAGTATCCGATGGCGGCTTATCGAATCCACCGAATGAAAGAGAGCGTCCGTCAGCAGTTCCGGTGTGCGCCGCACACGATTGGAATCACTTCGGTGAAGCCGAAGGACTATGAGTTAGTTAACTCCATTGAGGCGCAGGGCGTTTATGCGGTCTGGATGATGCTGAAGGAGTCAGACGATGCGCTGTTGGTTGGCGATATATTAGAAGTTGAAGGTGGAGAACTTCGGATCTATAAATACGTCGGCTTTGAAGAAGCGCAATGGATCATGCCGGAAGTGAAATCCGGGCTGGAAACAGCGCCCATCGCCTCAGAGCCGACTTTATCCCAATAATCTTGGAGCTTGCAGTATGAAATGCGATCCGAAAGTTACGGATCGAATCAATTCGTTCGCGCTGGTGAGTTACATTTCCGGCGCACTGGGTGAGTTTTTGGATCGCCTTCGAGAAGAGTTGGTGACCGGATGCAATCCTCATGCACATGTAACCTTACTTCCCCCCCGGCCGCTGGCGAGCGATCTCCGAACCAACATCGCGAGCATTGAAGCGGGGTTGGATCCGTTCGCACCTTTTCGCGTTGAGATCTCCGGGATCGACACCTTCAAGGAGTCGAACGTGGTCTATGCAGGCATCGGGCGTGGCCACGAGGAACTGTTGAAAATTTACAAGGCGTTGAACATTGGCGGCCTCGCCTTTGAAGAATTGTTTCCGTATCATCCACACATCACATTGGCGCAGGGCCTTGACCCGGCAGACACGTCCGCCGTCCGTGATTTGGCATCACGGCGATGGGAGGAGTCCGCGCCCGCACAGTCCTTCATGGTGGAAACGCTGACTTTCGTGCAGAAAACGGCTATGGACTGCTGGGTGGACTTAAGTGAATATGAGCTAAACGGAGCTCACTCACGGCGGTAAGGCTTCGATCCGGCTATCGCTTGCTGACGCGCGCGATCTGAAACGCTTCCGGGCCGCGACGATGAGCGGTAAACAAGCAGCGCTACATTCTGTAGAGCATTAAATACACAATTACGCCGGTTACGCTGACATATAGCCAGATTGGAAACGTCCATCTGGCGATTGCACGATGCCGTTGGTAATTCCCTTTCCATCCACGATACAGGGTGATGGAAGCAAGAAATGGTACTGTTGCGGCTAGGACGGTGTGGGTGAGCAGAATGGAGAAGTACACTGTCCGGATGGGCCCGGTTTTCTGGAAGGGGACCGATCCCACTTGCGCGTGATAAATGACATAGGAAATCAGGAAAAGACTCGATACGGCGAACGCCGACACCATCACGCGGCGGTGCACCTGAACCCGTTTGCGGCGGATCAGCGTGTAACCCCAGATCAGAAGAACGGCGGCACTGGCGTTGAGGGCCGCGTTTACAGCCGGTAGATCACGAATGGCGATCAAGAGTTATCCTTTGCCAGCCGCTTGATGTCTTCCATCAGTTTTGGGATGCTTTCGGGTTCCGCGGTATCGTAATATCCCCGAATCCGCGACATCTGGTCAATGAGTACGAACCTGGTGCTGTGCTCAAGCTGTCCGTTGACGTCACTCAGATGGAACGTGTCCCAGCTTAGCTTACGTAAGTCCGCGCGCGAACCGGTGAGAAAGTGCCAGTGCCGGGGATCGGCGCGATACCGCTTTGCATATTCGGCCAGCACCGCAGGCGTGTCGCGATCGGGATCCACAGTGAAAGAGACCATTTGCAGGCGGGCATCCTCCTTTATCGTTTCCCGCACCTGCTTCATTTGGCCGCTCATGCGGGGGCACGGACCCGCGCAGTTTGTGAAAATGAAGTCGGCAACCCAGACGTGCCCGTTCAGGGTCTCTTTGCTGCGGAGCGGCCCGCCGGTCTGATCGGTGAGGACGAACTCGGGGACAACCCCGAACGACGGTAGCGGCGGCTGAGTGGAGCAGGCTGTCAGACCGATCGCCAAGAAACCGGGAATCCAGAGAGCCGTCTTCACAGCGCGGAATGATCGGCCATCATCAGGCCGTACAGCACGGGCAGATACACGATAGAGGCCCACAGGACACGGCGAGCGTGGTTCCGTGTGAGGTCGCGCGCAACCAGCACTCCGGAATAAAAATAAAAAATGCCGAGAAGCATGGCTCCAACGACATAGATATTTCCCGACATCCCCAGATAGCGCGGCAGCAGGCTGATGGGAATCAATACCAGCGAATAGAAAAGGATTTGGCGAACGGTCGACTCGCCGCCCGGATCGACTACCGGGAGCATTTTGATGCCGGCCCGCGAGTAGTCTTCCCGGTACATCCAGGCGATGGCGTAAAAATGGGGGAATTGCCATAGAAACAGAATCGCGAACAGCGCCCATCCTTCCGCGGTTAACGATCCATGGGCGGCGGCATACCCGATCAGAGGAGGCATGGCGCCGGGGATCGCGCCGAGCGTGGTGGAGTGCGGGGTACGCCGCTTCAAAGGGGTGTAGACGAACAGATAGCTTACCAGCGTGAACAGACCGAGCAGACCTGCGAGCAAGTTCGCCCCAAGACTCAATTCGACGGAACCGATGACCGAAAGGACAATGGCAAAGATCAACGCGCGTGTAGGATGCAGACGCTGTGCGGGAATGGGCCGGTTTTTCGTGCGGACCATCTTCAGGTCAGCTTCGCGCTCCCACCATTGGTTCAACGCCGCTGTGCCGGAGGCGATAAACGCCGTCCCAAGCAGCGTGTTCAGCAACACAGGCCAAGTCCAACCGTCCACGGCGCCGAAGAAATAACCCACTCCAGTACTCATCAAAATGAGCCAGGTGATGCGCGGTTTTGTGAGTAGAAGATAATCGATAAGCATTAAGACGCCGCCGCCAGACCGCTGGACGCCAGCGTGGCGTGCGGGCGGACGTTGCGGAGCACCTGTACGGCGAGGGCGACGGCTGCGGCCAATGTCAACGCTCCGGTGGCCACGTGCATTACGGTAAGCAAGACCATCGCCAGCGAAGGAAAGGCGCTCTCCATATTCGATAGCCGCGCCAGATAAGCAGCGATGCCGAGCATCACCTGCAGCAAGGTAACGGACGCCAGAACCCAGGCGGTTCGCCGGAGGACAGGATGCGAGCCGAACTGCGAAAGCACGAATACGGCGACCAGCAAAAGGAACCCGGTTACGAAAATGGCCCCGACGATGTGGGGCATCACACCAAACGCTCTGTGGCGGTAACCGGCGCCAAGGGCCACTTGCGCTAACACCAGCACAGGCGACGCTATTGCCAAGCTGCGGAGCGAGGGCCAGCCCGAATCTTCCACCAGCATAGGTCCTAGCCGCCAAGATGGCGAGGTGAAAATCGCGATTGCAACGGTTGTTGAGAAATATAGTTGCGCCAGGCAGGCGTGGCCGATACTCACTGGTTTCGGCAGCATGAATTTCACGGTGACACCGCCCAGGACGCCTTGCGCGATAAAGGCGAGCAGGGCAAAAATTCCCAGCATTCGCATCCAGCGGCGATCGTCCGTTCGCCACAGGAAGATAGCCATCAGGATGGTGAGAAACCCAACCAGGGTGGCGATCATGCGATGTCCGTGTTCGTAAAAGACGCCGCCGGTCATCTCCGGCATGACTTTGCCGTATGACAACGGCCAGTCCGGAACGGACAGTCCGGCTTCGTTGCTAGTGACCGACGCGCCCGCAACTAAAAGGAATAAAGTACAAACCGCCAAGACGATCGCGTAGCGGTGCAACCAACGATGCAACCAGGGATGTGACATCCAAGAAACCATTTTACCTCTTATTCCGGTGGAACGCGCCCCGCAGAGCAGGCCGCGCCGGCTTGGAACCGTTTCAAGCGATGTCAACCCCGTCCGGCGGCTCCAAAGAGAAGACCCTGGCGGGCTGCCGCTTCGCCTTCCGGCCGTGCTTTCCCGGGCCGTTCGGCCGAGCCGAACTCACGCATATCACGCACCAGTTTCGTGTGGTGGCGGAAGATATCGAGTAATAATCCGCATCTTGCGCAACCGCCTCTAATACCGCCTTCGCCATCCTCACTGGGATTGTAGGATGGGTGTTTACCGCATCTCCCTTTCCATTTAACGCTTCCGATTTTCAACATTCGAATGCCAGCTTAGCAAGAGTTCACTTGCTCTCTCCAGCCAAACCCGATATTTTAGTTGATTCGACACATGGCAAATCTAACCCCAATTACAGTCGCTCATGGCGACGGCATCGGCCCTGAAATCATGGAGGCGACGCTCCACATCTTGAAGGAAGCGGGCGCGCGCCTTGAGATTGAAACCATCGCTATCGGCGAGAAGGTCTATTTGCAGGGCAACAGCGCCGGCATTGAGAAGAGCGCGTGGGAATCCCTGCGCCGCACCAAGGTGTTCCTTAAGGCGCCGATCACCACGCCGCAAGGTGGTGGATTCAAGAGCCTGAATGTGACCACGCGGAAGATGTTGGGGCTTTATGCGAATGTGCGGCCCTGCGTGGCTTACCACCCTTACGTGGACACGAAGCACCCCGGCATGAATGTGGTGATTGTTCGTGAAAACGAAGAGGACGTCTACGGCGGTATTGAACACCGCCAAACCAGCGACGTGACTCAGTGCCTGAAACTGATCAGCCGTGGCGGATGTGAGCGCATTGTCCGTTATGCCTTCGAGTATGCACGCCGCAACGCGCGCAAAAAGGTGACCTGCTTCACCAAAGACAACATCATGAAGATCACCGACGGCCTGTTCCATAAGGTCTTCGATGAGATCGCGGCGGAATATCCGGACATTGTCAACGAGCATTGGATCGTGGACATCGGCGCGGCGAAACTTGCCGACACTCCAGGCGCTTTCGACGTGATTGTGATGCCGAACCTGTACGGCGATGTGCTCTCCGACGTTGCTGCGCAGATCGCGGGATCAGTGGGACTTGCAGGGTCCGCCAACGTGGGGGTGAAGTACGCGATGTTCGAAGCCATTCACGGGTCGGCTCCACGGCGGGCCGGGCAGAATATGGCGAATCCGTCCGGGCTGTTGCTTGGCGGCGTGATGATGCTGGTACACATTAACCAGGAAGACATTGCGGAGCGGGTACACAACGCATGGCTGCGTACGCTGGAAGATGGCATTCACACCTATGACATCTATGCGGAGGGCGTGAGCACGCAAAAGGTGGGCACTAAGGAATTCGCACAGGCGGTGGTGGATCGCCTCGGCAAATTGCCGCAGAAATTCCAGCCGGTAACGTATAAACCGGGTCCGAAGCAGAACATGGAAGAAGCTGCGTCGAAACTGGCGAAGCCGGACAAGGAAATGGTCGGCGTGGATCTGTTCATCGACTGGACAGAGGGAAGCGCCGAAGAGCTCGGTAAGAAACTGGAGAAGCTCTCAGGCGACAATCTGAAACTGATAATGGTGGGTAGCCGCGGCACGAAGGTGTATCCCGACGGCTTCGCCGATACGCTCACCACCGACGCCTGGATCTGCCGATTCATGGGCGAGACGGAAGGCGCGAAGATTTCGCATTGCCAGATCATCAACCTGCTGCAGCGCACCAGGGACGCAGGCTTCGATTTCATCAAGTTCGAGAGCCTTTGCAACTTCGACGGGAAGCCCGGCTTCTCACTTAGCCAGGGTCAATAGGTCACTCTTATCGCCAGCGAAACCAAGCCACTGGTTGCGGTCATCATGGGCAGCAAGTCCGATTGGGACACGCTACGCCACACCGGCGAGGTGCTTACTCAGTTCGATGTCCCGCATGAGTGCAGAGTAATATCGGCGCACCGTACTCCGGTGTTGATGGCGGAGTTCGCCAGTGGCGCCGAAGCCCGCGGCATTGAAGTCATCATCGCGGGCGCAGGCGGCGCGGCACATCTGCCGGGCATGGTGGCCGCCTATACACTGGCGCCGGTGCTCGGCGTGCCAGTAGAGAGCCATGCGCTCAAGGGTCTGGATTCCCTGCTCTCGATTGTCCAGATGCCAGGGGGCGTTCCAGTAGGCACCATGGCCATCGGCAAAGCCGGCGCGATCAATGCCGCTTTGCTAGCAATTTCGATCCTGTCGAACACCAGATCTGGGCTTCGGGAAAAATTGCGGCAGTATCGGGACCGGCAGACCGATACCGTTCGTAAAACTGAATTGCCGTGACGCATCGGCCGATCCTGCCCGGCGCCGCTATTGGCGTCCTTGGAAGCGGACAGCTTGGCCGTATGTTCGCCATCGCAGCGCGGCGAATGGGTTACCGGGTCCACACGTTTTCACCCGATTTCGATACGCCGACGGGACAGGTCTCCGATCTGGAAGTTACGGCATCTTACGACGACCTTGACGCGGTTCGCAAGTTCGCGAGCGGCGTCAGCGTGATGACGTTCGAGTTTGAGAATGTTCCCGCTGCCACGGCGGCCGCTGCGACTGAGGAAGCGCCTGTGAGGCCCGCAGGCACCGTGCTGCATACCACGCAGCATCGCCTCCGGGAGAAGACGTTTTTGATTGGCCAGGGGTTGCCGGTCACGCCATTCACGGCCATCTACAACCTGAACGACTTGCAGGCTGCATTATCGAAGCAGGGCTATCCATCGATCTTGAAGAGCGCTAACTTTGGATACGACGGGAAGGGCCAGTTCCGCATTGACTCGCCGGAATGCGCAGGACCGGCCTGGGACGCCGTCGGACCTTCGCCCGCCGTATTGGAATCCTTTGTGAATTTCGAACGGGAGGTCTCCGTGGTTGCGGCACGCAGTATGGATGGCAGTTTCGTCCATTACGGCGTTATCGAGAACGATCACCGGAACCGGATACTGGATTTCTCGATTGCGCCCGCCAGGGTGAGCAGCAAGACAGCCGCGGACGCGGTCGAGATCGCCAGAACCATTCTCACGGCTCTGGATGTGTTTGGCGTATTGTGCGTCGAATTCTTCGTCACGCAGAACGGCAATCTTCTGGTCAATGAACTTGCGCCACGGCCACACAACTCCGGGCATTTGACGTTTGACGCTTGCGTGACCAGCCAGTTTGAGCAACAGCTACGCGCGATTTGCGGATTGCCGCTCGGATCGACTGAGCTCCTTTGCCCGGCCGCCATGGCCAACCTTCTTGGCGATCTCTGGACTGATGGAGAGCCGGATTGGGCCACTGCTTGCGCCTTTCCAGCGGTTAAACTGCATCTTTACGGCAAACTTGCGGCGCGTCCCGGACGCAAGATGGGTCATTTGACTGCGTTGGGGAACGATGCAGGTGAAACGGTGCGAAAAGCGCGTTTGGCGATCACGCCTGTGGAAGAGCCCCGATTCATGACCGGGTCCGAGGGCGGTTCTGTAACTGCCGCATCATCATGAAAAACCAAATACCCAGGAGCAACAGAAACGGAACCGAATTCATGAGTAGAGAAGAGGATTCGCGGATTTCGATGTCTACCAGTTTGTCTTGCATCGCCGCAAGCGCATCGCTGTATTCCGAGGGCAGAACTGTTCGTTCCGTGGCGCCGTCCTTCAGCGTCCCTGTGAGTTGACTTGCACCCGAGTTAGCGGGTCCGATGATCACGCTCGCAACTTTACCGGATTCTACTTGTTGCAGGAAGGCCGAATAGTTCACTTTCGCCGGACGATGCTGGTTTTGAAAGGCTGTCCATCCTGCAACGGCGATGCAGATTAGCGCTGCACATATCATGAAGAGCTTTGCGCTCAAGTTCATTGGTTCTCCTTTTAAAGTTCGCAAAATGAGTGGGCCATTCGCGGTGACGCCTCGGGATCGTTCCGCAGGCTGCGGAAACAGCATTCGCACTGTGGAAATCAGCAGGAGACTTATGCCGCCGCCCGATAACATGATCCAACGGGATACGGCTAATCCCCGGCTGACGGCGAGAAGTGGGACTTGGGACAGGAACGCAAATGCAATGCTAAGCGCTGCCTCACGGATTGGTTGCAACGTGGGGCGCTTGCCTGGAATTGCGTAAGCGTCCGCCAGCATCAGGGCACCGAGCGCTACGGCGGCGGGAATCGACAGGCGGAACAACTGCCAGTTCGTCATGAGGAATCGCGGGTCCAAGTACCAGGCGGCCGCCAGAAACGAGGAATAGAGGACAAGGGCTTCCATCAGGAGCACTTCCAGATCCGCCGTCCGGCGGATGCGGCTCAGGATCGCGTGTGGTACTGTACTCGCGATTTCTACGACATATTGGCCGGGGCTGGTGTAGCGCTCGTGCAAATCGCCGAGAATATCCTCCCGGCACGCAGGCGGGAGCAGCAATCCGGCGATCGCTTCCAGGGTTTTTGGAGGAGCGGGTTGCATCACCCTACCTCCTTGCCCCCTCGTTTGCCCCACTCCTTGGCCCACTCTTTTCCCCAGACCTCAGCGATGCCGTCCCAAATGCGTTTTGCTCTGACTGCCGACTCCTGCAACGCGCGTTCCCCGAGGGCCTGCAGGCGGTAGAAGCGTTTGGACCGGCCACCGCGCTCAGGCGTGGGATCGGATAGCCTTGAGGCGACCAGCCCTTTGTCTTCTAAGCGGTCGAGAGTGATGTAGACGGCGCCCAGCGAAACTGTTTTTGGGTGAATCAGTTCCCCTATCTTTCCGTGAATGGTGACTCCGTAGGCGTCCTCGCGCAGGGTCAGGATCGCGGTTAGGACCAACTGTTCGAACTGGCCGAGAGAGCCGGAACTTGCCATTTCTCTAACAGAGTAATACAAATCAGATTTGCCGTCAATAGTTTTTACCAAAGTCTGGATCACGAAAAAGTTGTTGCTCGATTTGTATTGTTTTGTGCTGTTTGGAGGATTTCGGACGATCGATTGTACGGGCGGTTGCTAGTCTGCAATCAGAAAAAGAGTTCCCCAAAGGAACCTTTGAGAGAGATTGGATGGCTACAAACGAGCCGACACTGGGGTGTAAAAGAAAGCCTGCTTCTGCGGAGGTGGCCGGGGCGGAGGAGGATACGGGGGACGATGCCCCCGGCACCTTCCTTTCGCGGCAGGAGGCGGTGGACCGGTTATTGGACAAGTTACAAGAGCACTTGTTGAAAGAAGCGGTGAAAGGGACGGTAGCGGATTATATGAAGCTGCTTCAGATCAGGAAGGATTTCACGGATGAGCGTCCTGGGGAGATTGAGGTTACATGGGTCAACTCGTTGGAAAAGGAAAGCAACGACGAACAATAGCTTACGCGCCGTTGCCTTCGCAGCAACGGTTTCACGATTCGGAAGCGAGGTTCAAGGGTTTTTCAGGATCGATTGGGTCGGGCAAAAGTTTTGCGCTTTGCTTTGAGGCTGTGCGGCTCGCTTATTTGAATCCGGGCCGGGTGGGGCTGATTGGGGCGCCAACTTATCCGATGTTACGGGATGCGACGCTGCGGTCGCTGATGGAATTTCTGAACTCGAATGAGATTCCGTTTGAGTTCAATAAGAGCGAGTTTGTGTTGACGCTAAGAGATACACGGTCGAAGGTGCTGTTGCGGTCAGTGGATGAATTTGAGCGGTTGCGTGGAACCAACCTGGCGTGGTTTGGAGTGGATGAACTGAGTTATACGGCGGAGGAAGCCTGGCTGCGGTTGGAAGGACGGCTGCGAGACCCCAAAGCTACTCAGCTTTGCGGGTTCGGGGTTTGGACTCCGAAGGGTCACGATTGGGTTTATAAAAAGTTTCTAAAAAATACGCCTGCCGGTTATGAGGCGATTCTTGCGAAGCCCCATGAGAACCGATTTGTGCTGGATGCGGTGCCGGACTTTTATGAACGGCTGAAGAGCAGCTACGACGAGAAGTTCTACCGGCAGGAAGTGCTGGGCGAGTACTTGAGCGCGCACAGCGGGCTGGTGTACCGGGAATTCCAGAGGCCAGAGCACGTGATGAATGTAGAAGTGGATCCGAACCGGCCGTTGTTGTGGACGCTGGATTTCAACGTGGACCCGATGAGCTCAGTAATCGCACAGATGCATGGCGACACGGTGGTGGTCCTGGATGAGATTGTAATCGAACGGGCGAGCACGATCGACGCCTGCTCGGAGTTCTATACGCGTTATCCGAAGCATGCGGGCGAGTTGGTAATCTACGGAGACGCTTCGGGAAACAGCCTCAAAACGTCGGGGACGACGGACTACGAGATGATCCGCGCCTTTTTTAATGGGCGGCGGCGGTATGGCGTGGATTACCGGGTACCGAAGAGTAATCCGGCGGTGCGGGACAGGATTTTGCTGGTCAATGCGTATATGAAGAACGCGGCGGGTGAGGTGCGGCTGTATGTATCGCCGCGGTGCACGGGATTGATCAAGGATTTTGAAGAAGTTGTCTACCGGTCCGATTCGAATGTAATCGACAAGGGGCGCGATCCGAAACGATCGCACTTGTCGGACGCGCTGGGTTATTTGATCTGGCAAGAGTGCCGGCCGCAGGTACAGATGGGCGAGCGTCAAGAGAGGTTGCTTTGAGACCTAAGGAGATAGGGTGTGCAAAACATTAATTTAGAGCATCCCGACTTTGTTGCGAAGAAGGCGATGTGGAGTAAATACCGGGATCTGTATGTGGGCGGCGAGCAATTGAAGGCGAATGCCGCGACGTATCTGACCCCAAGACAGAAGGAGCCGGGTCAAGTTTACGAAGAACGCCTGAGCAAGGTGTTTTACGAGAACTATATCGGCTCCATCATCGACTGGTACGCAGCGACTCTGTTTCGCAGGGAGCCGGCCATCCACATTGAAGGTGTAAGCGACGCAGGCCGAAGGTTTTTCAACGCATTTGTGGAGGATTGCGACCTAAAGGGATCGACATTGAGCGACCTGTTCCGGCGCCTGATGGTGGACACGCTGGTGTATGGAAGCAGCTACGTGCTGGCGGACTTTCCGAAAGTAAACCGATCGATTGAGACAAGGGCCGAAGAGGAAGCTTACGGGGCGTCGCGCGCCTACCTGGTGGAATGTCCGGCGGATAGCGTCATCAACTGGAGCCTGGATGAGAGAGGCAATT
>JBBPYD010000043.1:0-9238 GCA_038200305.1 Bryobacterales bacterium | reverse complement strand
CCGTCAATCAACGCTGGCGCTGGCTCCTGCGCTTCATTTTTCGCGATTGGCTCAAATCCCAGTCGCCCGACCCAGCCCATTTGCCCTTGACCGCTTTGGTTAACTGCCGGATTTAGGTTGATAAATCTACTGAGAATCTCATAACCGATGCTGCTGCTGCCGCCGCCGTTACGGCGCAGGTCAAGAATGATGCCGGCGCCCTCACGGATCTTCGGAAATGCCCCCACGAACTGCCGGACCGTCTGGGAGTCCTCAAAACTGCTTAGCGTAATCAGTGCCCAGCCACCAGGGAGCGATTTCCACGCGAATGCGGGCGACGAGCGGACGTCCGAATAACCGCTTCGCCCGATCGAGAGTTCGGTTTCCCGTCCGTCTGAGGCGCGCAAAGAAAGGCGGACTGGCTGAGCTTTCGGCCCCCGAAGAAATCCATAGGTAAACGCTCTCAGTTCACGGTCCTGCGGCGTCGACGAACTCTGATAGGGTTCGATTTCTCGCCGGGCGTACGTCAGCACGGGTTCACCATCCACGCGCAGAATTTCGAGGCCGCGCGGATGCCCTGGGCCTCAAGAGATGGAGCGAACACTTCCTCGATAAACACTCGATCACCTATCTTGACCGTGCGCAACGGCGTTTTCGAACTGGTATCCAACTCTGGCGGAGCATAGACGTTTGTGTGGCCATCTTCCAGCAACGCACAAAGGCGCATGAACTGTTTGTAGTAATCGCCCGAGGACTTCGCCGCCTGAACTTTGGGAATCCACTCAAGATAGAGCCGATCCCAATGTAGCCGAATCAGCTTCTCCGGATAGCCGAAGTTGTATTTCACTTCGGACCAGAACTTTGACAGGCCCGCGACCCGCTCGGCTTCGGTCAGTTCGCCGCGAGACGGTCCTCCGAGTTCAACTGAATCCCAGAGCCGGTCATAAAAATGAAAACCAGCCAGTACGTTTTGGAACTCTGGTGTGGAAAGGAATGGTATAAACGCTTCGCGGCTCTCGATGAACTTTGCGAGTTCCGGTGAAGGCGAAATTTGCGAAGCCTGCCTGAGCACGCTGAGCATCTCCTCTTTGTTCAACCGTAATGCGTGCGCTTCCGCAAGATCCAGGAGGATATTCAGACGCCTGGCCTGGAGAAACTTGTTACCGGCCGCCAAATCGCGCACCAATGGCTGTTCCAGGTAGGCCATTGCGCCGGTAAGCAGTTCGATTCCTTTGGGGTCCTTCGCCGCCCAGAGCTTGGCAGCTTCCTGGCGCCGCGCCTGCACGAACTCATAGGCTTCCATGGACGTTTTCGGAGTTGGCCACTGCGCCGCCGCCACAAGCCCGGACATGATAAACAAGGATGCGTAGCGCTTTGACCTGTGTGTTGAAGGCATTCCTTTCCTCCGGAGCGGAACCGCACGGTGTTGGTGGATACCATCCGACATTCTTCGTCTCAATTTTTCATGGTGACACCGAGACCAAGGAATAGGCAACAAGAGGCGGATCAACTTGCCTGATGCCCTTTCGGTATCGTCCTTGAGCGAGCCAAATCTAGCATGGTTAGTCCGTTCATTCTGGTTCGCGTCCTTGCATTGCGATCAGGTGGCCGGGTTCGCAATTTCGGCCGGCCCCCTCCTTGTTGGCTCGCGTAGAGCATAAGCGGCCATAAGACGAAGCGCGCCTATTGCTCATATGTGGCACATCAATGCATAGATCCGCAGTGTACGCTGAATAATGAATTCTTTTGCGCGGGAAACCGGCGGGGCAGCCGGAACGGAACTTGCTGATTCCGGTCCTGTCGATGATGCCGTTGGCCACCGGCGGTCTGCAGCGCGCTTTCTATCCGCGGCTCCCATCTAACACATGCGGACAAGTGGATTATTTCCGAGTCGGCGGCTTATCGACAGCATGCCATCGCGCTCTCGCGACCATAGCTCGGCCGGTTACTCAATAAGGACCGTCATTCCGGCGGAACCCGCTGATCCGCTCATATTTTTGATAGTGGAGACTACGTTACCGGTACGGCCAACTCCACCAGAGTCGACAAGGATCACCATCTTTCCGGAGTGCATAAACCCAAGAATCGCATTTAATCAACAGGCTCTTCGTGTCCTCAGGGACTAGTTCGGTATCTATCGTCGGGAACTCGCATACCCGATATTTCGAGCCGTAACGTTTGGTGAGCCACTCCTGCCATGTTGGACAGCCCGGCCTATCTTTGGACCGGTCGAAACCGCCACGGAAGGAATAGTAACTGAATTCGCTGAGCCCATCCGGTTTCCGACCAAGCAGTGACATAATGATGATCTCTTCGGCGGAACTGGGCATACCGGCAATCCAAGAAACAACCACGTCGTCGTTGATTGTTACCTGCTTAGGTCCCATCCATCTTCCTGGCCTCGCGCATGTGTAGAGAGAACCGGCTATTGAAAGGTTCTTCAGCGTATGGCTCGTCAGACGATAGGGTTCGCTCAGTGATTGTTCCACTATACTCTTCTGACTGCATTTCATTTGGCCGAAAAACGCCCATTGCTGGCATGTGGCAGGTCAATGGATAAATCCTCCCTGACGCCGTTGTGTACGACCACGCCGGAAGAGCCGCACTTCCAAAATGCGGCCCTGTGCATAGTGGATAATCGCGCGTCCGCCGGACATGCCAACCTCATACCTAGCGCATCGTCTCTAAGTATTCACCAGTGGTGGCATCCACGTAGATCGAGTAATTGCTGGCCGATACGGACTGTCCCCAGATCACGCGCCAGGCCAGGTCTGGAAACCGGGGAGTCTGCTCCAGCAGGTAAAATATCGGCTTATCGGGGTACTTCTTCACGTATTCCGCGCTCTTTTTGAGGGCGGTCTGGTAAGCTGCATCGGAATCGATCTTGAAAGCCGGAATTACCCACGGGACGGCCTGTCCCCTGGGTCCGGCGTAGTCCTCATCGAGTCCAGAAAATATTCCTTTGTGCAGATTGCCGGTTCCTTCCACCACCGAATAGGTGAATGTCTTCGACTTTTGCTTGCTGGGGGAGATGAACGTGGCTTCCCATGCCCCGCTCTTGCCTGGTTCACTCTTGACCTGCTCCAATTGGATGCTGGAGAGCCGTATCGCTTGGATATCGGTGGACCAAACGCGTGCCGACGGGTACATCTGATAGAAGGCGAAACGGCCGGTTACGGGCTCTGGGGGCTTCTCCGGGACTTTTTGCTTCTGTGCTTCCGTTGGCGTGCCGGAACACCCAACAAAGATGGTGGCTAATCCGCAGAGGAAAGCCGCTCGGAGCGAGGTCATTCCTACATGGTAAACCGCCGGACCTCCCACCTGGTGTTCTCGTGTGGGATAATTCAAGCGGTAGTCGAGGTATCCCTTATGAGTTATGCATTCCTACTTCGCAGCTTTTTCGGGCTGATGGTGGTTACCGGTGTGTCCGTGGTACCTGCGTTCGCGCAGCGGGGCGCAACGGGTGGAACTTCCACTGGCCCGTCCCCCGGTGCTGGAAATGCCGGAACAGGTACTGCAGGTCCTGGTGTGGGCAGCAATCCCGGTGCGGGCAGCATTGGTACACCGGGCACGAGCAATCCGCGCGTTGGGCAGCAGCCGCAGACTCAGCAGCCGATGCCGGAGATGCAACGATCAATTTATCTCTCCGGGAAGGTAACGATGGACGACGGCACGCCGCCACCCGAGTCTGTCGTGGTGGAGCGTGTGTGCAACGGTGCTCCCCGGCCCGAAGGCTACACGGATTCTAAGGGCCGCTTCAGTTTCGCATTAGGACAGAATTCGGCGATGATGGCGGACGCAAGCGTGAGTTCCATGGGCAGTGACGGCATTGGCATGGGTGGGCCGGGAAGCTCTAGAAACAGCGGGCTTGGCACCGGCGGCTTCGGATCGGCGGGCGGAGCGAACGCGCGGGATCTGATGGGCTGTGAGATTCGCGCTTCTCTGGCAGGTTTCCGCTCCGATATGGTGAGCCTTGCCGGACACCGGGCCATGGACAATCCGGACGTCGGGGTAATTGTGCTGCACCGGCTGGCCAAGGTGGATGGGTTCACGTTCAGCGGCACCAGTGCATTCGCGCCAAAAGATGCGCGCAAAGCATTTGAGAAAGGCCAGGAGGCTGTAAAGAAGAACAAGATTGCCGATGCGGAGAAGGAATTCCAGAAGGCGGTCGACTTGTATCCGAAGTACGCGGTGGCTTGGTACCGCCTCGGTTTGTTGTATCAGCGTCAGAAGAAACTGGACGATGCTCGAAAGTCGTACGCCGAGTCGTTGAAGGCGGATTCAAAATACGTCAGCCCCTATGTGGAGCTGACCAAGTTGGCCGCCATGGATCAGAACTGGCAGCAAACGATCGACTACAGCGATAAGGTCCTAAAGCTGAATCCTTACTTCTCGCCGGAGCTTTACTTTTACAGCGCCGTGGCCAATCTGAATCTCAAGAATATGGATGCCGCCGAGGAACATGCGCGCGAGGCGGTCAAGATGGATACGCAGCACCGGTTTCCGAAAGCAAATGAGGTGCTCGGCGTTGTGTTGGCGAACAAGCAGGATTTCAAGGGCGCGGCTGAGAACCTGCGCAGCTATTTGAAGTTCGCTCCCGGTGCGCCGGATGCGGATCACGTGAAGCAGCAGTTGGAGCAGATTGAACGGAATATTGCACCAACGGCCGCGAGCACCAAAGAGCCGTAATAGAATTCTGCTCAAATCCCGGCGCCGTGGCGTTAGAATGTCGTAATGCGTTGCCAATTACGCCCGGCGTCACGCCTGGATTTCACCGCGTGAGGCAATCTTTCAGAAAGTTGCTTGCCTTGCGGGGTTATGCAGTGTTCGATACGCGGACTCAATACGCCCGCGACGGCCTCTTCACTCAGCATAACGATCACTTTCGGGACGGTGTGGAATTTCAAACAGCCTACGCCCGGGGTGTACAAGCCAGCGGTGGCGTGGACCCGCGGTTTGAATGGCGCGTTCACGTCGCACTATGGGCTGCTGCAGCAGCCGTCCGTGTACCGGGCAACTTCGTTGAATGCGGCGTCAACGCAGGATTCATCAGTTCGGCTATCATGACGCATCTGAACTGGCAAACGATCGACAAACGATTTCACCTGATTGATACCTTCACCGGCCCTGTGCTTGCGTTGTACTCCCAGGAGGAGATTGATCGAGGCCGGGTTAGCTTCGCTCAAGATGCAATCGACGCCGGGGCCTATGTGACCGATCTCGACCGGGTTCGTGCCAACTACTCTGAGTGGCCAAACGTCGAAATCCATCAGGATGCGATACCGGAGATATTGCCGGACCTGCGAATCGGCAACATTGCCTTCCTCCACATAGACCTCAATTGCGCGGCTCCTGAGAGGGCGGCGCTTGAGTTCTTTTGGAACCAACTTTCACCAGGTGCGCTGGTCTTGTTCGACGATTATGTCTACACCGGTTACAGCAGCCAAACGGAAGCGATCGATAGCGCCGCCCGAACACTTGGGATTAAGGTATTATCCTTGCCTACAGGTCAGGGACTGATCGTCAAGTAGATTCCGCTCAGTGGGCGGAGTACTGCGGTTGCGGCGGGTTCAACTTCACCTGCAGGGTCTTCTCTTCTTCGCTGACGTCGAAGATGTCGCCGAAGGTCTGGTAGTGCTTGGCAATGACTTGCACGCGGATTTTTCCTTGCGGGATGGATGGGATCTTTGCCATTCCCTCCTGATTGGTACGGACTTCCCAGCGTGTCTGGATTTTCTTTCCAAGCTTGATAAGCGAGCGGCCTTCGACAAACTGAACGATCACGGCTGCGCGGTCGACTGGCTTGCCCTCCAAAGTTTGGACCTGAATCTTCAGCTTCGTCATCGGCGCACCCGACACCAGGGGCGTGAAGGGGACCAGCATTCCCAAGGCGATTGCAATTCGCAGCAGCATGTTTTGACTATTATCCTACGAGATGTCGGGCAGTAAAAATTTCTGGGGTGTTCCGGAGGCCGCGGCGATGGCTTCGGCGGCTAGATACCCGCTCCGCACTGCTCCTTCCATGGTCGCCGGCCAGCCCGAGCGGGTCCAGTCCCCTGCGAGAAAGACGTTCGGATGCAGGGTCCGGTTCCCGGGCCGTTCCGACTCCAGGCCGGGCGCCGCCGAAAAAGTAGCGCGAACTTCCTTGATTACGTGAGATCTTACCAGCTTCGCCCGGCCGGCCTCGGGGAAAAATTCGGCGAGCTCTTTGAGCGCCAGTGCGATCACATCGCCACGGCTTTTGTCCAACAGGGTCCGTGATGCGCTGACTACCAGTTGCAAATAGGCGCCGTTTCCTTTATTGAACATCCATTGTATGGTGCGGTCCAGTAACACGGCGTGCGGAAGATCCGTAATGGGACGGTCAAACCAGAGATGGATTCCGGTAATGGGAGAGTGCTGTAACTGCGGCACGGGCAGCTCCGGCGCGATGGCGCTTAACTTTTCGAACGGCACGCTGCTGACGTAGTAGTCGGCTTTGTGAAGCTCTCCGTTGATTCGTGCCCCATCCGGACCGAGCTTTTCCACTCCCGCCCGCAGGTGAATGCGCACGCCGGGAAACTGTTTCCATGCTTCGGAGCTGTACAACGCACCGAGAGGCACCTTCGGAATGCCCATTTCATACGATGTGCTGCGGGCCAAAAAGCCTAGCCAAAACACCTGAAAACCATGAATGGCCGACATTCTTTCGAGGTCTTCATTGATGGCGCTGACCAGCACCTGACGCCAGAATCGTTCGACGGCCCTGGGGGTCTGGCGCTTCTCGGTTAGCCACTGCATCATCGTGATCCGATCGAGATCCTTTCGTGACGTTCGTTCGGCTTGCAGTGCGAGGAGACCGCGGCCCAACGATAATTTGTCTGCGAGGCTCAGGCAGCGCATTTTCAGGAAAGACCCGGCAAAATGGAACGGGCGCGGCAGTAGACCGGCTCGTAACGTGGAGACACGTCCGCCGGGCTCGATGAAATAGAATTCGCGATGAAAGGTGATATCGCCAGCTACATTGAGACGTTCGTAAAGGTCGATCAGGTTGACGCAGCAGCGCAGCAAGACGTGCTGGCAATTGTCGATGACCTCAGACGCCGCATCCGAAGGGGACAGCGGGAAGGAAGTGGCGCGGCCACCCAGGAAACCACGCGATTCAAAGAGGTCCACCTGGTAACCGGCACTTCCCAGCGCAGCCGCGGTAGCCAGCCCAGCCAAGCCGCCACCGGCAACGATTACAGAAGACATCCGTAAAAAAGTTACTTAATGGGAACGGGAATGCGGTCACGCAATCCGCCGCCACCACCGCCATTAAACGCAGTGACGATCCATAGACAGATTACGGCAAAGAGAACCAGAACCAGATCAGAAATATCCATCAGAGATTAAACCCTATTATCTCTCATCGGTGCTCTTACGGCAAACCACCGGATATTTGTGGAGCTTGCCGCGGGTCTAGCTTGCATCCTACATATTAAGAGAATTTTTCTCCTGAGCGGTACTTCCTAGTTGTTACAGGGATAGACGGGCTGCGGGTTCGCGGCCGATACCCCTCTCTTACTTATGGAAGACCGGAAAAAGATCTCGATCCTGCTTGCAGATGACCTGAGCCTGGTACGCGAAGGGCTCGCCTCGCTTTGCGAGACAACTGGAGTGTATTGTGTAACAGACCAGTGCGGTGAAGGCGCCACTGCGCTCTTGCTGCTTCAAACAAAGAGACCGGATATTGCGATTCTGGATTTGAACATTCCCCGCCTGTTCAGTCTTGAGATTGTGCGAAAGATACGGGAACAGGGGTTCACCACCAAGGTGCTGGTGATCTCTTCCCGTGGCGACCGCAAACTGGTCTTGGAGTCATTGCGGAGCGGGGCGAATGGTTTCCTATTGAAATCAAACTCTGCCGTGCAATTGTTGGAGGCTCTCTCGCAAATCATGGCGGGTGGAATTTATGTATCGCCGGAGATGGACTTTGACAAGCTGTTTCTTGGACAAAGGAAGAGCGATATGGGCGATCCGCTTGAAAGCCTAAGCTCACGGGAGTATCAGGTGTTCTCGCTCTTGATCGACGGCATTCGTGCGAAAGAGATAGCGGCACGGCTGGATTTGAGCCCAAAAACGGTGGATACGTACCGGGCGAGTTTGATGCGGAAGCTGGAGATTTACGACTTGGCGGGACTGGTGAAATTCGCTATCCAGCGGGATCTGACCTCGGTGGCTTAGCCGGTCCTCTTTATCCCCACAGGGTTGGTGATAGACTTGCGTCTTCACTGCCGCCCTACGGCCAGAATCCCTGTGGGAGAAGACGAATCGGATGAGGACGCCAATCGAAACCGCTGCGGTTTTAGTACTCTGCGGGGCACTCGCAATATTCGGACAGACCGTAACCAGCACAATCACCGGCAGACTGACGGACCCTGCGGGAGGAATCGTTCCTTCCGCAAAGATCCTCGTTGTGAATGAGGAATCGGGTACAACCACAAACACGGAATCCAATGAGGCAGGTATTTACCGCGCGGGGTCCTTGTCGCCCGGTATATATCGCATCGAAGTGGAGGCCCCAGGCTTTCAGCGTCTATTGAGAAAGGCTGTTGGCGTCCAGGTGAGCCAAGTGGTTCAGGTGGATCTCAGCTTGCAGTTGGGTAGCATTAACGAGACGGTCAGCATCACGGGCGCAGCGCCCATAATTGAATCCCAGACATCCAGCGTCGGCCAGTTAATTGAGCGCAGCAGCCTTGAAGGAATGCCGTTGCCCAATCGCGCGGCGACGGCGCTGATTACGCTCTCTCCGGGTGCGGTGGTAATCGACTCGGGTTCCGGCGGCGAGAATATCCCGATTTTCAGTGTCGCCGGCGGAAGGGCCCGGAATCAAAACTACACGCTGGATGGAGGGAATGCGACCAACGTTGTCGGCCTCGCAGTGCCGCAACAACAGAACAGCCTGCCGATGGATGCGATGCAGGAATTTCGAGTAATCAGCAACTCGTATGCGGCTGAATATGGACACTCCACTGGCGGGGTCATCACATTATCGACAAAATCGGGCACAAATGAGTTTCACGGAAGCTTGTTTGAGTACGCGCGGAACGACGCACTGGACGCCCGGAACTTCTTTGCTACGTCGAAGCCTCCCTTGCGATTGCACCAGTTCGGCGCCTCCTTCGGGGGGACCGATCCGGGGAGACACGACGCACTTCTACGATAGCTGGCAGCAAACTCGGCAAAACACCGCAAGCACACTGATACCGACCGTTCCCGAGAAGGCTCAGCGCACCGG
>JBBPYD010000042.1:0-17117 GCA_038200305.1 Bryobacterales bacterium | reverse complement strand
GCGGCCAAGCCATATTCGACGAAGCCACAATCGCTGCCCTTGCAAAGAAGTTGACCGATCCTTCCCCGCAAGTCCGCCGGGCCGCGGTGCATGCTTTGGCCCTGAACGCCAATTGGCGCTCCGAAGCTGCCCAGCAAGCTTTAATCGATTTTGCTACCCATCCTGAAAAGGCGTTAGACCACACCGATCGGGTCAATGCCGTGGATGCGCTCGTGCAGGCCGCCCGGTTTCAGGTGAAGGGAGCCCGTCAGGATCCAGCGATGTTCAAGGCCCTAATCGCCTTGCTCGAGGACAAGGACGAGGAGTTGCGCACCATGGCCTCCAACACGCTGGAGCCAATCCGGGACAGCGATTTTCGCGGAGATCTAGGCAGGCCGGAGCGGAAGACCCCCAACGGCGGTTGGCAGCAATGGCTAAATGAGACCACGGCTAAAGCGGCGGGCTACCTGCAGGATTATGAAGTCTGCGGTTGGGGAACAACACACGCATCCGCGGCCCTACCCGGCAATCGGGGCACTCAGGAGCCCGTGGATCTGTTCTGCATGGGCGGTGCATCCCTCTTGGGCCACAATCTGGCCACCGGTCAACCGGTACGGAAAGATCCAGCATCGGCTTTCAAGTACACTTTGGAAGCAGCGGAACAGGGATACACTCCTGCCGAGGCCGCCGCTGGCTTAATGTACGCCAACGGAAAGGGGGTGCAGCAAAGCTACGCTGACGCGGCGAAGTGGTGGACCAAGGCAGCCGAGCACGGGCATTTGCTGGCCGCCTCAAATCTCTCCATGGTGTATAGAGGCAGTCCAGGCGTTAAAGGGGATCCGGCTCTGTCTGAGAAGTGGGCGAAGGTTGCGGCCGGCAGCAGTCTAAGCGAGCACTCCAGGTAACGGCCCTGTGCTATCGGCGAAACGCTCCACCGGAGTTCCGAAAGCATCCAGCATGGAGACATAAAGGTTCGCAGCAGCAGTATCTTCCGCATAGGCGATATGCTGACCCGTAGCAATGCGGCCGCCCCCGCGTCCCGCTAGAACTAACGGAAGCTTGTGCGGATTGTGAGAGTTGCCGTCGCTGAGTGCGGAAGCAAACAAGACCATCGAACTATCCAGCACGCTGGTCTCTCCCTCTTTCATCTCCTTCAGCTTGCGGAGAAGATAAGCGTACTGCTCAATGTGCCAGCGGTTGATAAGGTGGTACTGCTTCAACTTCTCCGGATCTTTAGAATGATGCGAGACTTCGTGGTGCGTATTGGTTACGCCTTCGAGGAAACGAAAGTTCTGGCCGCTAACCGCGTTACCGAACATAAACGTACCGATCCGGGTCGTGTCGCTCTGGAATGCCAGGGCAATCATGTCAAGCATCAGATGCACGTGCTCGGTGTGATCCTTTGGAGCATCGGTAGGTTTGGCGGCGGAATCGATTGACGCACGCGATTTCCACGCCGATTTGGTTACATTGCTCGCCCGCTCCATCCGGCTTTCCAGAGAGCGGACAATGCCCAGGTACTCATCAATACGTACGCGATCGCTTGTCCCGAGTTGAGAACGCAATTTCTTGGCTTGTCCCAAGACCCGGTCCAACAGTAGCGTGTCTTGTTTCGCGGAGCTTTCCTGAGGGCCGGATGCCCGGAACAACCGCTCGTAGACAGACCTTGGATTGATCTCTCTCGCCAGTGGAGTGGTCGGGCTGCTCCATGCGATATGGCATCCGTAAACCCTGGTGTATCCCACGTTGCCGTCTACCCCGGTTGCTTCGGGCTCAATTCCCAGCTCAATAGACGGAAGAGGCGTTCGGTCGCCAACGCGCTGCGCCGCTAATTGGTCCATGGATATGCCATGCATATTGAGGTCGACGCCAAGCGTCTTACTAATGGTGGTGCACGTAAGAATACTGGATTCCTTGACGTAGTGTCCGTCCCCGGTATCCGCGCCTTTGTTCCACAAATTGCTGGCTACGATGATCTCGCTCTTTAGGTCCTCAAGCGGGGCGAGTGTCGGTGACAGCTTAAAGCCGCGGCCTTCCCCCTCAGGAGTCCACATGCTCGTGTTCACACCGTTCGGCATATAAAGCACTGCCATGCGAACGGGATTTGGAGACGATTTGGTGGCAGCGGTGGCGAACGAAGGAACCATAGCCTCCAGCCATGGCAGGCCCAAGCCGACTCCGGCCCCCCGCAAGAGAGTTCTTCTGGAGAGTCTGGAATTTTGCATGGCCGTCATAAATCTCCTACCTTCTTTGGAACAGGCTGCGCGCTGACTTTAGAAGGGGAGCGCGGGACCGGAGCGCTCGTTCCTGTCTGGTATCGAAAAGGCATACTCATCACTACAGAATCGATCAGCGTATGCGCGCTATAGTTATTTCGCTCTACTTCCGCAACGATATTGTCCACCACGCACGAATCCTTCAGCGTCAGCCCACGCCCAAGAGCGTAGCCCAACATCTTGTTTGTGAGGTTGCGGATGAACAAACCCTTCTTTTCTAGTAATACGGTCTTCAGTTGATCGGGTCCGTCGAATTTCGTCCCGTCTGGTAACTCGCCTTTGCTATCGACAGGTTTACCGCTTTCTTCGGTTCTCCACCGGCCCAGAGCGTCGTAGTTCTCCAGAGCGAAACCTAATGGATCGATCCGGCTATGGCAACTGGCACAGGCGGGATTTGCACGATGTTGCGTTAACAACTCCCTGACCGTGCGCGGCGCCGCACCGGTTGGTTCCTCAAGAGTGGGCACATTGGGTGGCGGTGGTGGAGGCGGCGTCCCCAGGATGGCGTCCAGAATCCACTTGCCACGCAGGACAGGGCTGGTGCGTTGCGGATGGGAGGAAACAGCAAGGATAGCGGACATCCCCAGCAATCCCCCCCGATGGCTATCGGGGGGGAGGTCGATGCGCTTGGGCGCGCTGGTCGCCGGCTTGATGTTCAATCCGTAAAGCTTCTGGAGCTTCTTCGTTGTGATTGTAAAATTGGAATCCAGCAGGTTCAGCAAAGATAGATCGTTGGCGACGATCTCCCGGAAGAATAAGACAGGCTGGTACCGGACATCGCCCTGAAGCTCCTCGTCCGCTGAATAGGCAGGGAACAGCTTCGCGTCTGGCCGTATACTCTGGCCCAAGGCGCGGGTTCCCAGCCACTGCTCAGTGAAACTCTGCACGAAATCGAACGACTTGGTGTTGCGGAGCATACGCGCTACCTGGCCCTTCAAAACCTCGGGGTCCTGCAACTTGCCCGCTTCCGCCAAGGCAAGCAGCAGTCCGTCTGGCGTACTGCCCCATAGGAAATACGACAGCCTGGAAGCGAGCGCATAGTCGTCCAGCAAACGAGGTTGCTGGGCCGGGTTCGGAGTCTCCGCCCGAAAGAGAAACTGTGGAGAGATGAGTACGGCCTTCAGAGCGAAAAGAATGGAATCGTCGAATGGCTGCTTGCTCTTCTGAGCGGAGTCAAACAGCGCCAAATAGACCTGCAGATCGCTTTCGTCCACAGGCCGGCGGAACGCTCTGGGCAGGAACTCGGACAGAATTTTTCGCGCCGCCTGCTCAGGGGAGACCCCAGGACCAGGCGAGGCAATCATAAACTTTGCACGCGATCGCGGGTCCTTGGCGGCATATTCAAGCGCCATTTTCGCGGCATCCAGGTATTTCTCCGCATGAATGGGAGACAGGAACAAGGTCTCCGCGGCATTATCGAATCCCTCACCCCCCGCGCCATCGGCCGGCAACATCCGGCCCGTATCCAAGTGAACGTTTAGAAGATCGCGAACGGTAGCAGAGTATTCCGTGCGATTCAGACGGCGTACAGGAGCGGGTCCAGGCGAAATTCCGTCCGCGCAAGCTTCCGTCCTTAGAGCCTCATGCACCCATGCCGCGAACACCTCGCGCTGCTCGCTGAGGGGAGCCGGTGTTCCCTTGGGAGGCATCTCTCCATTCCGCACGCGATTCAGGACGCTGTTCCAATTTTGTCCATGATCGCGGAGACTATCCGTTGTAGCGATCCGTGCGAGATTGAACCCAGCTGCGGGCGACTTACCTTGATGGCAAGTCCGGCAGTAAGTTTTTAAGAATACCTGAGCCTCATCAAAGGAATAGGCTGGCTTTAACGATTGGGCATTGCCGCTGGACGCGCCTATGAAAACGGCCGCCGCCAGCCTTAACGAAGATATCTGAATGAACGCCATACCGCCTCTTCTAGGCTATCATGTTATGATCGCCAATTATGGGTTACAGTGCGCGGCTGATAGCGGGCGTGTTGTGGTTCAGTCTGATAATGCCGGCGACCGGTCTCACGGGTATATGGACGGGCCAGTTGACCGGGCGCAACGACGAAAAACTGGACGTAGCATTCCAATTCAAGCTCAATAAAGACTTACAGACCGGAGTGATGTTCGGCGACGAGTTTGACTTGCCGGTCGAAGATTTGAAAGTTTCCGGCGACAGTATCAGTTTCTCCATCACCACAACCAACTACTACGATGGCCGCCGGACCAAGTTTGTGTTCACGGGAACCATCGGCGATAAGGAAATGCAATTAACGCGGGAGCGCACCGGCGCACCGGCTGGCGGGAACGGCAACAACAAGCAAGACGCCAAGCAAACCTTCACATTGAAGAAATTGGCCTAGCCAAGAGCGAGCGTGATTGCGCCGGCGGTGATAAGAAGGCCACCTATCGCCTTCACGGGAGTGATGCTCTCGCCTAAGAAGACGGCGGCGAACAGAATCACAAGCGCGGCACTGAGCTTATCCACGGGCGCGACTCGCGAGGCTGGGCCAAGTTGAAGAGCACGGAAGTAACAAAGCCAGGACAGGCCAGTAGCAAATCCAGAGAGCACCAGGAAAATCCAACTGTGTGGCGAAATAGTCCCAATCGCTCCGGGCTTCCGTGTTGCGAACGCGATGGCCCAGGTGAAGAGCAATATCACCGAGGTACGGACGGCCGTGGCGAGATTGGAATCAACATTGGCAACGCCAATCTTTGCCAGAATAGCCGTGGCTGCTGCAAATAGCGCTGATAACAGGGACCAGACAATCCAGTTCATGTCTCTAGCATCGCCTATCGCTCCGGCGGGTTGTTTCTTTTTACAATAAGGTCAGTGCTGCTCAGATTACTTTCTATTGGAACTCTAGCTTCTCTCCTGCCAGGCCAGGTGCTCGACGATGCGAAGCGAGCCTTTGACGCCGGCAATTATGCCGCAGCGGCAACGCTGTTTGAAAAGGCACATCGGCAATCGCCACGCTGCGATGTCCTCTTCTATTGGGGACTCGCGCAGTACCGGCTCAAACAGGTGGACAAGGCGCTGATCGCCTTTGAGTCGGCAGGGCAATGCGATCCCAATCTGATGGAAGCACAAATCGCATTGGCGGAGGCATACGCGGAAAGGGGAAACGATGGTGAGGCGTTGGGCGCGTATCAGCGAGCTCTCAAGCTGCGCCCCGCCGACACTTTGGCTCTGCGCGGAGCAGCTTCCGTTTATCTGCGTATGCAGGATAACGGAAAAGCCGCAACTATTTTAGAAAGGCTGATCGGCGTGGATGCTTCCAATCCGGAAGTGCACGCGGATCTAGCTGCCGCATACGCCGCGACGGGCGAACGGCAGCGGGCCGAGTTGCAGTTCCAGGAAGCGCTCCGGTTGAAACCGGACCTGCCATCCGCGTTGATGGGTCTAGGAAGCCTCTACCTGAAGGACGGGGATGAGAATCGCGCCATTGCCTTGCTCGAAAAAGCCGTTCAGGCTGCTCCAAAAGCCTACGAACCTCATTTTCTGATGGGTTCGGCTTATAACCGCCTTGGCCGTTTTACGGAAGCGCTCGCCCACCTGCAACGGGCAGTGCTTCTCGGCGGCAACGACACCGAGGTCTACTATCACCTTGCCAGAGCCTACGGAGGTTTGGGGCAACCGGAAGAGCGCCGGAAGGCGTTGGCGCGATTTGCGGAACTGACCAAGAAGTCGAAAGAGGATACGGAAGCGCAACGCAGCGCGGTGAGACTGATGAGGGATGCAGAGTCCTTGGTGGACTCTAAAGATCTGAATGCCGCAGTGGCCCGGTTGGAGGAGGCTCGGGAGCTGCGGCCTTCCGACGATCACATCCTGTTCCGCCTGGCGGGCGTGCATTACGACCTTAAGCATTTTGATGTAGCGCGCAACTACGCCCAAGAGGCGATTAGCCTGGCGCCATCTCAGTGGCTGTATCAGTTCCTGCTCGGGATGATTGAGAAGGGCGCCGGCCGGTGGCGGCAAGCTGAATCCAGTCTTGAGATCGCCGCACGGTTGAACCCGTCCGCCGGCGAAGTGCAGAATGCCCTGGGTCAAATTGCCTTACAGAACAGCGATGCCCGGCGTGCGGTGGCAAATTTCCAACGCGCCACGGAACTGGATCCGAAAGAGCCGGCGTACCGGATCAATTTAGAGGCGGCCCGCACCGTTGCGAATCGTTTGCAAGCCAAGTAGAAGAGTCTACTTCACGGCGGCGACAGGAGCAGCGGCAGCCGCTCTCTTTTCGGCAGCCGTCAGCTTCTTTACGGCTGGATCCGCGGCTTTCTTTCTTGCCCTGGTGGCGCGCTTCTCAACTGGCGGCTGGCGGTCGCTCTTCTTCAACCCTGGAAGAACGATAGAGGTGACAAACTTCTTCTCGCCATGATCATCGAATTTGATTACAATGTACTCGTCGCCACAGGTTAAAACCGAACCTAAGCCGAATCTTGAATGCTCGACTTGGGCGCCCGTGGCAAATGCCGGTTTGCTTGCCATTTTAAGAAAACCCTCTAATATAATGTAACAAATCGGGTTACCAATGTCGAGCACCGTCACGCTGAAACGTTCATTGTGCGAGACGCGTCCGAGAGTCCAGTGAAATACTTAGCCATTCTGTTGTCCGTAGTAAGCCTTGCGTCTGCTGAAAGCAGACTCAACCGGTACGCGGTGGTGCTATCGGACCCGCCTCTGGCGGCGCACGCGAGTTCACAGAAAGATTTGCGAACGGCCGCGGCCGCTGATCGGAAGCGGCAAATCGATTCCGCGCAGAATCGGGTGCGAGGTGCGCTTGCCGACCGGAAGATTCATGAAATAGGGTCGGTACAAACACTGCTGAATGCAGTGTTTGTGATGGCAACCGAAGAGCAGGCTGCCAAGCTGCGGAAGCTGCCGGGGGTTCAGGCGGTGCAGCCGATGCGGAGGTTCAAGCGCCACCTGTTCACCGCGCTGAATCTGATGAATGTTCCAGCGGCATGGAACCAAGTTGGCGGGGCGCAGAACGCGGGTGCGGGCGTGAAGATTGGAATCCTGGATACCGGGATCGACCAAGCGCATCCTGCGTTTCAAGACAATTCGCTTTCCGTTCCGGTCGGCTTTCCCAAGTGCCAGGATGCACAGGGCGATTGCGCCTTCACCAATAAAAAGGTAATTGTGGCGCGGAGCTATGTGCAGCAGCTTTCCCTAGAGTTCGGGAACGACCCGCTGGATACGCGGCCCGACGACTTTTCTCCCCGAGATCATGTGGGCCACGGGACTGCGATGGCAATGGCGGCGGCCGGGGTCAGCAATGTGGGGCCTCTGGGCACGATCAGCGGAGTTGCTCCGAAAGCGTACCTGGGGAACTACAAGATTTTTGGTTCGCCTGGAGTGAACGATTTCACGTTTGAAGACGTGGTGATGGCGGCGATGGACGCGGCGGCGAAGGATGGTATGGATATCGTGACCATCGCTTTGGGTGACCCGGTGTTGTGCGGGCCGAATGGTACGAAAGAACAATGCGGCGATGATGTAGACCTGTATAACGCGGTGATCAATACGGCAGTGCAGGCTGGAATGACGGTGGTGTTGTCAGCGGGAAACGACGGCGATACGGGGTTCAAACTGCCGTCTTTGAACACGATTGAATCGCCCGGAACTGCTCCGGCGGCGATTACAGTGGGGGCGACGGACAATTCTCATCAGTTTTTCCAGAGTGTGACAACGGGCAGCAGACTCGGTTCAGGCCGTTTCAACGCGCTGTTCGGAAATGGACCGCGGCCGGTTGGCCCGCTTACGGCTCCGCTGCGGGACGTATCGAAGCTGGGCAACGATGGACTGGCCTGTACGCCACTGGCGGCGGGAGCGCTAAATGGAGCCATCGCGCTCATCCTGCGCGGCAATTGCTTGCTGGATCAGAAAGTAAACATTGCGCAGAGAGCGGGTGCGGTGGGGGCGATCATTTACCAGCCCGATAACGTGAATTCGATAGCGCCGCTGGTTGGGATGCAGAACACCGGCATTCCGGCCGTGCTGGTGGGTAACCAAGATGGCGTGGCGTTGAAGAATCTGGCTACAACCTCGCCGGACAGTCAGGTGACGCTGGACCCCGCGCTGGTGTCCGCAAACGATCCCAATACGGATGTGGTGGCTAATTTCTCTTCGCGCGGGCCGTCGATTGGGGAGTCGGCGATTAAACCGGAACTGGTTGCGGTGGGCACGGGACTGTATACGGCAACGCAGAAATACGATCCGAATGGGGACATGTATAGCCCCAGCGCATATACGGCGGCGCAAGGGACGAGCTTTTCCGCCGCGCTGGTGTCTGGGACGGCTGCGCTAGTGAAGCAACGCAATGCTGGATTCACGCCGGCCCAAATCAAGTCCGCCGTGGTGAATACGGCGAACAGCCAAGTGAGCGATTACGACGCGAACAATAACCGGATACCTGCCAGGGTGACGGCAATGGGCGCGGGCAAACTGGATGCGGGCGCGGCGGTGCAGACCAACGTGACCGTGGAACCATCCACGGTGTCTTTCGGCGTAATCGGCACGGCACTGCCCACACAAACCATTACTATCCGGAATGCGGGAACCGGATCGCTGAATCTGAGTTTCGCCGTGCAACCACGCGATAGCGACCAGAATGCGCGGGTGACGGTGAGCAATGCGAATCTGACTATTGCAGGCGGGCAGCCGGGGCAGTTGACGGTGCGGCTGGAAGGAAAGACTCCGCTGCCCGGCTCCTATGAGGGCGTAATTTCCGTGCAAGGCGGCGCGGTGCCGCTGCGGATTCCCTATCTGTATGTGGTGGGCGATGGTGTTCCGTATACGTATGTCCCGTTGGGCGGCGATGGATTTGTGCGCGATGTTGGGTCTACAGTGCCGGTGAAGCTGACGTTCAAGATTCTGGATCAATACGGGGTCCCGGTGGCGGGAGTTCCCGTGAGATTCCAGTCGACTTTGGGCGGGGGAAGAATCGACTTAGCGACAGAAACTACGGACGTGTTGGGAATTGGCCAGGCGACGAGAGTGTTTGTTGGGGGGCAGCTTGGCGACCAGGAGTTTACTGGGCAAGCCGCGGGCCTGACCATCTATTTCGATGGGATCACGCGGGTGAAGCCGTCCATCGCGGCTGGCGGCGTGGTGAATGGTGCAAGCAACGAGGCCGGCCAGGGATTGGCGCCGGGATCTTACATCACGATCTATGGAACAGGCTTGAGCGAATCGACTCCGCCGCTGAGAACGCCATATCTGCCTCTATCGTTGGCCGGGAGCAGCGTTGGTTTTGATGTGCAATCAAAGGGCATTAGCGTGCCGGGGCACTTATCGTATGCGAGCGGCGGTCAGATCAATGTACAGATACCGTGGGAATTGCAGGGACAATCGAGCGTTGCAATGAAAGTCAGCATTGGGGATTCGTCAACCAATCTCTACACGCTGGCGCTGAACGATTATTCCCCTGGGGTCTTCGCCAGCGTGGATGAACGCGGCGTGGTGGTGGACGGAGCAAACGCGGTAACCCGCGGGCGGCCGCTCATTCTGTACGTGAACGGATTGGGACCGGTAGACAACCAGCCGGCCAGCGGCCAGCCTTCGCCTACACAACCTTTGGCGCGCACGCGTGTTCTTCCTACTGTAACGATTGGAGGACGGGCGGCGGAGGTTTTGTTCAGCGGTCTTGCACCTTCCTACGTTGGTCTATATCAATTGAATGTCGGGGTGCCCGCGGATGCGCCTACTGGAATGCAGCCGGTAGTGATTACCGCAAATGGCATCTCATCGAAAGTCATCAATCTGCCGATTCAGTAAATTAGGAAGTCTTGTGACACGTAAATATTATTTCTGGCCATTGGCCAGTCTCTTTGCTTTGGGAATAACGATTGGGCAGGTGCTGCCCGGGCGCTACATCGTAGAACTGAAGAGCGAACCTGCCGCGGCCGGGACGGCCAGATCTGGAAAACGCGAGGCGATGGCGGTGCGAAGAACCATGGTCTGGACAGAACAGCGCAATTTGCGGGCGGCGATTGAACGCACCGATACCCAGGTGGTGGATAGCGTGGATACGGTGGCCAACGCATTGATCGTTCGAATGCCGGCGAGCCGGGCGGCGGAGCTTGCATCCATGCCTGGCGTGGCGCGCGTTTATCAGGAAAAGCTGTACAAACTGGCGCTCGACCGCGCGATTGGGCTGCAGAAGGTGACGGACGCGTGGGTGCAGATCGGTGGAATGGGAAAGGCGGGAGCGGGAATCAAGATCGGCATCATCGATACAGGAATCGATGTGACTCACCCTGGGTTTCGGGACTCGAGTCTTCCGGCGCTGGACGGATTTCCGAAGGTAAATAAAGCCACCGATACGCAGTACACGAATAACAAGATCATTGTTGCGCGCAACTATGACACCACGAGACTGTCTACGGCCAACGATGTGAAGGGGCACGGCACCGCCGTGGCGATGATTTCGGCGGGCGTGACGAACGCTGGACCGCTGGCGACCATAACCGGTATCGCGCCCAAGGCTTACCTTGGCAATTACAAGGTGTTTCCGGACAGCTCAGATGGCGCTCCGACCGGCGAAATCCTGAAGGCGCTGGACGACGCGGTGGCGGATGGCATGGATGTGATCAATCTGAGCCTGGGTTCGCAACCGGCCGACCGCCCATCGGGAGACGGCTTGGTGCAAGCAGTGGAAACGGCGGCCGCGGCGGGCGTGCTGGTTGTAATTGCGGCGGGGAATGAAGGGCCGGATCTGCATTCCATCGCTTCGCCTGGCACGGCGCCGAATGCGATTACAGTTGGCAATGCTTATAACGATCGGGTGTTTGCATCGCGTGTTGTGCTGGATGGCGCGCAAGCGTATGAGTCTTTCCCCGGTTCGGGCGCTAATTCGCTTTCGGCGATCACCGGCCCGTTGGTGGATGTGAGTAGTCTGGATAAAGACGGCTTGGCCTGTGCGAGTCTGCCGGCGGGAAGTCTTACCGGGAAGATCGCGTTGATTTTGAGGGGAACTTGCACGTTCGAGGCGAAACTAGGAGACGCGCAAAATGCGGGAGCGCTTGGGGCGTTGGTCTACACGAACTCGGCGCAGCCCGACGCGATCCCAATGGCGGTAGGGCAGGCAAGCCTTCCCGCATCCATGGTGAGCTACGCCGATGGAGCCGATATAAAAACCCGGCTGGCGAAGAACCCGGCTCTGACTCTTAGTTTGAACTTCGATCAGAGTCCGTTCCCGATAAATCCAGCACGCATTGACGACAGTTCGAGCCGGGGGCCAAGCGCCGATAACTCGGTCAAGCCGGATCTGCTGGGTGTGGGGTCGTCAATATACACGGCCTGGACGACTACCGATGGCAGCACTGGCGGCGGTTATATTGTGGCTAGCGGCACCAGCCTTTCGGCGCCCATGGTAACGGGTGCAGCCGCTCTGCTGAAAGCGGCAAGGCCGGGACTAACGCCTGGTCAATACAGATCGCTGCTGATCAACAGTGCGGGCACATTTTCAACTGACTCGATCAATCCTGCCTCGGTTGAATTTGGAGGGACCGGTTTGCTGGACATGTCGGCGGCATTGCGGAGCACGGTTGCGGCCTATCCCACTTCGCTTGGTTTCGGCATTGGCGGAGCTACGGAAAATGGAACTCAGACGGTCAGGCTGACGAATGTGGGAACGAGCGCGGACACTCTCTCAATTTCATCCTCACGGATTGGGAACGGGCCAGACCCTTCGATGTCGGATTCTTCGGTCCAACTGGGGCCGGGACAATCGAAGGATGTCGTGGTGAGTTTCCAGGGATCGAACCTAACCGCGGGGCAGTACCAGGGGTTCGTGGTGGTCCGCTCAACAACGTCGGATGTGCAAACGAAGCTTCCCTACTGGTATGGCGTGGGTTCCGGAGTTGCGGGCAGTATTACGGTGTTCGATCCGCCAGCGACGGGGCGCCGGGCATCCGTGCAAACGATTCAATTCCGGCCAGTGGACGCGGTTGGCATTCCTACAACCTTAGATCCGGTGGTGACGGTTGTGTCGGGGGGAGGGAAGGTTCTTGGAACCAATTCAGCCGACGCCACCACTCCGGGAGTTTACGAGACACAGGTGCAGCTTGGGACGGCTCGAATCGATAATGTTTTCCAGATTCAGGTTGGGGCGGCTAGCGTTACATTTACGATTACGGCGCGGTAGGAGCTGGCTTACTGACTTGGCGTTCCGCAGACGTTTATAATTATGGTCTGAGGGGCACTCGTACCTGGTAATGGAAGAGCTCAAAAGAAAGCTGCAGGAAGAGATTACGGCGCTCGAGTATGAGTTGCGCAACGAGCTGCCAAAAGAGATTCTGAAAGCCCGGGCGCATGGAGATCTTCGCGAAAACGCGGAGTTTCACGCGGCCAAAGAGCGTCAGCGATATGTGGACGCCCGGCTCAGCCAGTTGATATCCCGGTTGGCTGAGTACTCCATGGTGGATATGACTAAAATCCCCCGCGACCGGGTGGGGCTGGGATCGACGGTGGTGGTCCTGGATATCCAGAAAGACGAGCAGATCACGTATAAGCTGGTGACGAGCGAAGAGACGGATGTATCGAAGGGCTTGATTTCGACCAGCTCTCCTATTGGACGTGGCTTGCTGGGCAAGCGGGTAGGCGACGAAGTGAAGTTTCCGATTCCCGGCGGAGTCCGGGAGATGGAAATTCTGAAACTCACGACCATTCATGATGTGGTGAGCTAGTTCATGGCATTTACGCGCATTATCGGGGCCGCTTGCAACAAGGTCATCGTTCTGATCGTGCGCGGTCTTGCGCTCTCCAAGATTCATCCGAACGTTCTGACGTTTATCGGCCTGCTGATCAATATTGTGGCGGCGGTGCTGCTGGGAGCGGGTCAGTTCCGGTGGGCGGGACTGGTGATTTTAGGCGCGGGTATTTTCGATATGGTGGACGGACGAGTGGCGCGGGAAACGAATCAAGTGACCGCGTTTGGCGGATTCTTCGATTCCGTGCTGGATCGCTATTCGGATCTGGCGCTGTTGATGGGGCTGCTGGTCTATTACGGAACAATCAACCGGTCGTTTTACGTGGTTCTTACAGCAATCGTGATGACCGGGTCGGTGATGGTGAGCTACACGCGGTCCCGCGCGGAAAATACGATCCCAACCTGTAAGGTGGGGTTTATGGAACGGCCGGAGCGTGTGGTGCTTCTGATCATTGGCGCGTTGGCGGACAGGATGGCTCCCGTGCTCTGGGTGATCGCTGTGATGTCGAATTTGACTGTGATCCACCGGATGTTGTTTACCTGGCAGGAAACGAAACGGCTGGAAGAGGCGCAGTTGCGGCCGACGCCGCAGTTGCGGCCAACGCCCAGCATGAAGCTGGACCAGTAGATGGTCGCCGAGAAACAGATTCCATTGCTCGACCTGCGGGCGCAATATAATACGATCCGCGGTGAAGTGCAGGCCGCGGTGAATCGGGTGATGGAATCACAACGATTCATTCTGGGGCAAGAGGTAGAAAACTTAGAGGAATCGATTGCGCGGTATTCAAGCGCGCAATATGGGGTTGGCTGTGCGTCCGGATCGGATGCCCTTACTCTGGCGATGATGGCGCTGGGAATTCAGCCGGGCGACGAAGTGGTGACGGTTCCTTATACGTTTTTCGCAAGCGCGGGATCGATCTCACGCATGGGAGCCGTGCCGGTATTCGTCGATGTGGAAGAGCGGACCTTCAACATGGACGCAGTGCAGTTGGCCGATGTACTGAAGAGGAGACCGCGGGTCCGCGCGATTATGCCGGTGCATTTGTTTGGTGGATGCGCGGACATGGATCCGATTACGTCGCTGGCGAAAGAACACGGCGCGGCAGTGATTGAAGATGCGGCGCAGTCGATTGGTTCCGATTACAACGGACGGCGCGCGGGCAGCCTCGGCGACGTGGCTTGCTTCAGCTTTTTCCCGAGCAAGAATCTTGGCGCGTACGGCGATGCCGGAATGCTGACGGCCAACGATGAGAAGGTAGCGGGACGGCTGAAGGCGCTCCGGATGCATGGAGAAAGTAGTAAGTATATTCATCAGTGGGTTGGTATCAATTCGCGGCTGGATGCACTGCAGGCGGCGATTCTGGGCGTGAAGCTGGTTTACCTGGATGGATGGACGAAGGGGCGGCAGGATAATGCCGGCACGTACCGGCAGTTGATTGCGAAGAGCGGTGTGCCTGTAGTTCTACCGCAAGCCGCACCATATCAGACGAGGCATGTGTACAACCAGTTTGTCATCCGCTGCGGTCAGCGGGACCGGTTGCAGGCGTTTCTGAAAGAGCGTGGAATCGGGACGGAAATCTATTATCCACGGCCCTTGCATTTGCAGGCGTGTTTTGAATCGCTTGGCTATAAGAACGGCGATTTTCCGATCAGTGAGAGGCTCGCCAAAGAGACACTGGCGCTGCCGATCTATCCGGAGTTACCGGACGGGGATATCGAGTACGTCTGCGAATCGATTGGTGCGTTTTACGCGTGATTCTACTTCTCAAAAATCACGAACGCCATGCCGGTTTCCGGCGTATGCGTTAGCGAAAGGCTGATGGCGGTGACGCCAAGGGCGCCGGCAATCGTTTGGGCCACACCGTGAAGGTGCAGCGTTGGACGGCCAGACGGAAGATTGACCACTTCAAAATCCTGCCAACGGACACCGCGGCGCCAACCGGTTCCCAGCGCTTTCATACCGGCTTCCTTGGCGGCGAACCGGGCGGCGTAGCGCTCGAATCGATTCGCCTTCCGTTCTACATACGCGATCTCACCGGGAGTGTAGATCCGGCCGATGAACCTTGCGCCGTGACGTTCGATGGATGCTTTGATGCGAGGCACCTCGGCAAGATCTATGCCGGTGCCGACGATCAAAGATCCGCTCCGGAACTGGTGATGGTGAGGGTCCCGTGCTTGACGCCTTTCGTGCTGATCAACGCATCGGCAAGCTGTTTCACAACGCCGGCCTTTCCCTTTACCACGAGCACTTCCAGGCAGTTGTCGTGATCGAGATGCACATGCAAAGTAGAGAGGACGTTGTGAAACGTGGCGTGTTGCAGGTCGGTCAGCTTCTCATTGAGAAGCCGGACGTGATGATCGTAGACCAGCGTGACCGTCCCCACCACATGGCTGTCCGGTGTCTCCCAATTTGTCCGCACCAGTTCGTCGCGGATAAGATCGCGGAAAGCCTCGGACCGGTTTGTGTATCCGCGCTTCGCAATGTGGAGATCGAATTTTTGCAAGAGGTCGGAATCGATGGCAACGCCGATGCGGCTAAGTTCGCTCATGGGTAATTCAAGAGTATCCGACGCGGAGACCGGTTTCAAACCGCTGCGTGGCACGGTTCGCGCCTTCGTGCTACCGTGATTTTGATTGCATCATTTAGTGGTTGAAAGATGGAGCCGGGGCAAGAGCCTGGTGCATGCGCGGGATGCGCGTGTAAAAGTTCTGGCGCTGCTGGCGTTTCTTGTCATCCTGACTACTACTCCAGTTGGGCGTTGGGGTTCTATGTTGGGCTACTTCGCCCTGCTGTGCGGCGGCACCGCTCTTGCTCGCTTGCCTTTGAGGTTGGTGCTGCTCCGCGCGGCGGTCATTTTGCCAATTTCCGCAGCCTTTGCGGCGATTAGCTTATTTTCCGGCTCTACTCAGCGGGCGATTGCGATTCCCGAAAAGAGTTTTCTTTCGGCTATGGGCGTTCTACTGCTGGTTGGAACAACGCCGCTGCCGGGGCTGCTGAAAGCGTTAGGCAGTCTGGGGGCGCCGCGTATCGTCGTGTTGGTCATCCAGTTTCTATACCGGTATCTGTTTGTCATTTTCGAACAAAGCCAGCACATGCGGCTCGCCGCGCAGTGCAGGGGCGGATTCGGCGGAAGCCGGCGATCCAGGTTTGCTGCGGCGGCGGGTGTTCTTGCGGTGCTCTTCGGTCGCTCCTATGAGAGGGCTGAGGGAATTCACCGGGCCATGTTGTCGCGCGGATTCGACGGCCAACTGCGATTGCTTTCGGCAAGCCGAATGACGGGGAGGGATGCGGCGTTTCTTGTGGTTGCGGTTGCGGGCGCGCTCGCCTGCCGTTTGGGAGCTTACGTTTAGCGTGCCGCATCGCCGCAGGATTGTTCAGCCGACCTGAAGCGAATGCCGCGAAATTGATAGCTTTCGCCCGGCGCCGTTTTCGTAAAAAAAACGCGTGAATGGACTGCTCGCACCGGTATCCGAGGCGCCGGTACCGGTGGGAATTGCGGATCCACCCATATGATGTCGCCGCAGCTTGGGAGCGCAACAGTTCCACTGTCTTCGCTTCGCGTAGCCGCCTGTCTCCCCAGAATGTGACGCGTTGCGAATGGATGAGCGGCCGTTGCCGTCAAGACCACAATGACAGGCAGGTCTGGGCGGTAATAGGATAACTGGCGCCAACCTGTACTGGACTCGTGGAAAACCGCAGTGACTTGACCGCCGGCCGCTACTCCGCCCGCGCCCTCGATCACATCCGAGATATAGCCGTTCATCCACTGAACGGGTTTATATGTGCTCGGCTTCGCCATTTTGCTGATCGGCTTCATAAAAAGGAAGATATTCAACCCAACGCAGAGCGAAACTATGACTGTGCGGCGCCTCTGAGAAGCCTCCCGGGTGAAAGCCATCAGCACAAGCGCGCCGGCAACGCATGTCGCCGGTACGATGGCGAGCATGTGATCGGGGTCGGCCACATGAAACGCCGACTGAATTAATAATCCCGGAAGAAACCACATTGCGAGGAATTGCACTGCGAATCGATCCGTGCCATTTCGTAGCTTGCCCGCGGCGAATGGCAGTGCCCAAAGCCAGGACACCGCTCCCAGGCAGGACCAGACTACGGCCTGGCATGCCATGTGCATTGCGCCGCCGCGCGCCGCTCCAAACAG
>JBBPYD010000041.1:0-8439 GCA_038200305.1 Bryobacterales bacterium | reverse complement strand
CGCGTTGAATACGGAGCGCTGAAAGATCGAGAGATTCCGACATAGGGGTATCTGACAGTAGTATACGCTGTCAGATTCGGACGCTACGCTCCGCCAAAGCAGCGCTGTTTGATTTACCTCATTCTCCTGTCGTGCACCCCCCAATTCGATTTGTATTGCATTCGCCTACGTATCTGGTATACTTTGGATTCATGTTTACTGGCTACCGCAACTCGTTTAGCTTTCGATTTTGGTACTCTACCTAAATTGATTCGAGTGGCGTTGTGTAAGTAACATCGGAAATGAAAACGGCCCACGCGAAAGAGCGGGCCGTTTTTTTTTGGTGTGCAGGTATCCAGATGACATTCGCCGGACACTTTGATAGAGTTCTTTGATCTTACATTCAGAACGGGGATACAAGATGATTATTTCGATGAGATTGCATGCGACGCGCCAGGAGATCGACGGGGTCTGCGAACGGATTCACGACTTCGGATATAAGGTGCATTCCATTGAGGGTGAGGAGCGCGTGGTGATCGGCATTGTTGGCACGGGCGACGTGACGGCTTGTCTGGAATCGGTGGAGGCGATGCCTGGAGTTGAGAAGGCGGTTCGCATTTCCGCGCCTTACAAGTTCGTCAGCAAGGAATTCCGCGCCGGCCGGTCTCAAATCCGGGTCAATGGGATTGAGATTGGCGGCGATGAGTTCATCATGATGGCAGGCCCGTGCTCGGTGGAAAGCGAGAAGCAGATCATGGAGACCGCCGAGGCAGTGGCCAAGGCCGGCGCTCAGATCCTCCGTGGCGGCGCTTTCAAGCCACGTACATCGCCGTATGACTTCCAGGGTATGGAACTCGAAGGATTGAAACTGCTGCGAAAAGCGAAGGAGGCGACTGGCCTTGCGATCATTACCGAGGTGATGAGTGACCGCGATGTGGATCTGGTGGCCGATTACGCCGACATCCTGCAGATTGGTGCGCGGAACATGCAGAACTTTGCTTTACTGAAAACGCTTGGCAAGTGTGGCCGTCCCGTGTTGCTGAAGCGCGGCATGAGCTCGACGGTGAAAGAACTGCTGATGTCGGCTGAGTACGTCACCGCGCACGGAAATCCGAATGTGCTGTTGTGCGAGCGCGGTATTCGCACCTTTGAGACGGTCACGCGCAATACCTGCGATATCGCGGCGATTGCCGCACTCAACGAATTGACCCATCTTCCCGTGATCCTCGATCCTAGCCATGCCACAGGCAAGCGCAGCCTGGTGCCCGCCCTCTCCCGTGCCGGCGTCGCTATCGGAGCGGATGGTCTGATTGTCGAAGTGCATCCGTGCCCAGCCAAGGCAGTCAGCGATGGCGCGCAGTCGCTCGACATTCCGCAATTTGAAGCGATGATGGCGGAATTGAAGCCATATATTCAGCTTTGGAAAACCAGCCGCGTGACAGAAGCCGTCGCGGCGGTGTAACCTGCTTACGTGAGTTATCGATTCCGTCCGTGGCAGCTTGCCCTAGCGCTGGTAATCTTTTGCGCCGCTGCGATAGCAGTGGGGATGTACCTTCGGCGGGGTGCCCCTTTATCGCCCGCGCAGATGCTTTCCTACATGCCGCGGACAGAATCGACACTGGTTTATTTAGATGTTCAGGCTTTGCGGGATTCGGGAATTCTTGAGAAGGTTGCCGGCCCCACTATCTCAGAGGAGCCGGAATACAAAACCTTTGTCAAGGAAACGGGATTCGATTACCGTACCGATCTCGATGCCGTCCTGTCGAGTACCTCCGAACGGCAACAGCTCTTTCTATTAAAGGGCCGTTTCGATTGGAAGAGTCTGATTAAGTATGCGGCCAGTCATGGTGGAGGATGTCTGAATGGATTCTGCCACGTTCCCGGCGACCGTTCCGACCGGACCATTTCGTTTTACCCAGTTAGCTCGCGCGTGATGGCGCTTGGCGTCAGCAAGGATGCGTATTCAGCAGGGAATATACGGGCGGCCCAATCGCCAAAGCCATCGGCTCCGGTGCCCATTGAGCCGATCTGGATGGATGTACCTGGGTCCACTTTAAAAAGCGCTGAGAAGCTTCCGGCCGGCACCAAACTGTTCGCAAAAGCGCTGTCAGGCGCGGAAAAGGTTGTGCTAACCATGGGGCCACAGCAGGAACAGTTTGAAGTGGGCATGGATGTAACTTGCAAGACGGACCAGGAAGCCGCGATCCTCCGGGCACAACTGGAGGGGATTACCGTCATGTTGAAAAAGCTGATCTCGCGGGAGAATCAGGCTCCGAACGCCAATGATCTGAGTGGTGTGCTTACGGCAGGAGTATTTCAGCGCGTCGACCGGCACGTGATCGGAAAGTGGCCGGTGCAGAGGGCCTTCATCGCAAATTTGGGCGGCGGCAGTTAATCGGTCTCAATTCAAAAAATAGGTCCGATACAGGGTATCGCGCTGCTTCGGTACGAAGCCCGCATCGCGAATCATTCGCCGCAAGTCTTCTTCGGTTGCGTGATTCCGGGCGCCCGCCTGTGAGACCACGTTCTCTTCAATCATGATGCTGCCCACGTCGTTGCCGCCGAATTTCAGCCCTACCTGGCAGGTTTTCAGGCCGGGCGTAACCCATGACGATTGAATGTTCAGAATGTTCTCAAGGTAAATACGTGAGATCGCCAGTGTCTTCAGATACTCCACGGCGGTAGCCTCTTCTTTTACGAATCTACCGAGCGATGTGTTCTCGCGCTGGAACGACCATGGAATAAATGCAGTAAATCCGCCGGTGTCCTCCTGAATCTGGCGGACGATGTCGAAATGGTTCATCCGCTGCTCAATGGTTTCACCCGTGCCGAACATCATGGTCGCGGTAGTTCTCATGCCTAGGGAATGGGCAGTGCGATGGACGTCAATCCAGTCCTGCGTGGAGCACTTCAACCGGCTGATCCGGTGCCGCACCGCTTCGTCCAGAATCTCCGCGCCGCCGCCTGGAATGGAGTCGAGGCCCGCATTCATCAGCCGCGCGATGGTGTCGCGCAGGGAAATGCCACTCACTTCCGCGATGTTGGTGATCTCTGGCGCCGAGAAACAGTGAGTATGAATCTTGAAGCGCTTCTTAATCGCTCGCAGCATGTCCTCATACCATTCGATCTTCAGGTCCGGATGCAAGCCGCCCTGCATTAGGATGCCAGTCCCGCCCAGGTCGATGGTCTCCTGGATCTTGCCGGCGATCTCCTCTTGCGACAGGATGTAGCCTTCCTTGTGGCCCATCGGACGGTAGAAGGCGCAGAAACTGCAGTATTCGGTGCAGAAATTGGTGTAGTTGATGTTCCTATCGATGATGTAACTGACCACGTTTTCCGGATGCAGTTTCCGCCGCATCGCGTCGGCGGCCATTCCGATACCGATCAGGTCGCCGCTGGCGAACAGATCCGTCGCTTCCTGCCGTGAAATCATGCTTGCACCCTTCCCAATGTATTCAGGCTGCCGAGTTCGGCTGCGTACTGTAAAAACAGGTCCATGCCACCGTACTCTTCCGCACCCAATTCGAAAACGATGTTCCGCTGGAAGTACGCCAGCGCCAGCGCTTCAGGGATACCGCGCTCCCGGCCGCCGATGGCCGCGATTTGCGGTAGGCGTTGCAGGCCGAACGTACACGATTCGGAAAACGCGCGCTCCACAGTGCGAGTAACGATCCCGCTCCGTCCGGCCCAGACCGCGAACACCATGGGCAGTCCGGTCAAATCCATCCATTCTTTCCCGAGATCCAGCACATGGAATGGAATGGTAGCGGGATCCAGGTGTAGCGCCGGATCGCCAATAATCAGTGCGGCGTCGGCCGCTTCCAGCATGGAGGGAAGATCGGGAGCCATCGAGACCAGATGCGGTTCGGCTCCATACCGCCGGGCCAGCAGAATACGCGCCAACATCACGGAAGTTCGCGAGCCTGCGTCGGTCGCCAGTGTCCGGATGGAAGCGGGGGGCACGCGGGAAATCAGCAGAATGCTGCGGACCGGGCCTCTGCAGGCGATGCCAGTTCCGCGGATGACTTCCAGATTGAGCCGGGGTAATTCGGCGCACGGGACAATTCCAATATCGGCTGTGCCGTCGCCCAACCGGCCGGCGCACTCGGCCGGAACGGCAAAGCTTAGATCGAATAAGTCCTGCTGCGCGCCTTTCAGCATTCCCCATACCAGCGGCAGGGTATTCAGGTAACTGACGGCGCACACACGGGGTTTCTGTTTAGAATTCGGATCGGAATGGAAAGTCTCAGGAACCAAATTCCACTCTAGCACCCCAGGGAAATCTGTTTGCGCCGGACCTTTGAGGCGTGGTACTTTCCTATAGAAGGGCGCTTTCCCGCTGGCGTTCCGTGTTTCAAAATCCTATGAAAAATACAGCCTTAGTATATCTCTGCGCTTTTGCCGCAGCAGTTGCCCCGTATGCACAGGGACAATCTCCGCTCAATGGGAACCCCAGCAGGGTAGTTGGCCAGCCGTTTCTTGTTGCGAAAAGTGGCGCCCCGAATGTCGCCGAAGGACGGGAATTCCTCAATCCGCAATCGCTTGCGATCGACACTTCGTCCACGCCGCCCGCGCTCTATGTCGCGGACACGTTCAATAACCGGGTCATGGTGTGGCGAAACGCGTCGGTGTTCACCAATGGCCAGCCTGCCGATGTTATTATCGGCCAGCTCGATAAGTACTCCACCAACGGCCTTGGGCCCGGAAGCACCCGGTCCACCGGTTTAAACGCTCCAGCCGCCGTGGCGGTGGATGCCAGTGGGAACCTTTACGTCGCGGACGCAGGCAATAACCGCATCCTGCGTTATCCCAAGCCCTTGCAGAATACGGACGATTTCAAGACTCCGGACATGGTCATCGGCCAAACCACCCTTAATACGAACTCAGCCAATAACGGCGGCCTGTCGGAAAGGACCATCGCACTTAGGACCAATAGCGGTATTTTCAGCACAGGGATGGTGTTCGATTCGAGAGGCAATCTATATTTCTCGGATGCGGGAAATAATCGAGTGTTGCGGTATTCTGCCGCAGCCCTGAGCCAAGGCGGGAATGGTCCGGCAGCGGACCTGGTGATCGGCCAGATCAATTTCACCATCAACACAGCCCCGCCGAGTAATTCGGATTCACGCCTAAACAAGTCGGTATTGTTGCAACCCACTGGATTGGCGCTGGACCCCTCCGGCCGGCTGTATGTTTGCGATAGCCTTGCCCGCTGCGTGGTTTATGCCACGCTGGCGAACGGTGCGGCCGCTTCGCGCATCATGGGAATCGGAGTGATCACGAACCCGGCCAACCCGGCGGTCACAACCGAATACACTCTTCAGGCTCCGCAAGGCATTTTCATGATCGGCAATAACCCGGCGGTGGTCGACTCTGCATTCAATCGCGTGGTCCGCTACGATGCATTTGAAAACTGGGCCCCGGAAACGCCGATACCAACCGGTGGAGCTCCTGCTGGAACCCAGATCATTCTTTCGCCCCCTGCAAAGCAAGTCATCGGTCAAGCCGACTTCGCCGGAAATAAGCCGAATCAAGGCTTTGGCCAGCCGAACGGAGCCCGCCTGAACGGTCCTGTGGCCGGCGCCATGTCGGGCAGTGAGATGTTCATCGTCGATAGCGGGAACAACCGCGTTCTAGTATTTCCTACGCAGACCATTGGTGCTGCCGCGACCAGGGTGCTCGGCCAGGATGGCTTTGCTTACAATGCTCCAAATCTGGCGGAAGGAAAGGAGATGTTTCTCTTCAACGGATTTTCCGGCGCAAATGGTGAGGTGGCTGAGGGTGGCGGCCTGGTGGTGGATTACAAGTCTTCTACACCGCGCCTCTATGTTGCGGATACCTTCAACAATCGCATCCTAGGGTACAAAGATGCCCGTCTTGTGCGGCCGGGCGACAAAGCCGACATTGAGATGGGCCAGGTGGATTTCAGTAGCACGGTAATCAACGATCCGCAGGGTAATCCGACGCTGCCGATGGACGTTGGTCTCAATCACCCCTCCGGTCTTGCCGTGGACTCTAACGGGGCTCTTTGGGTCTGTGATTCCGGCAATGGACGCGTGCTTCGTTTTTCGCACCCATTCGAGCAAGCTGGAAGGATCAAGCCGGATCTGGTAATCGGCCAGAGCGGTCTGTTCGCAAGCAGTCCCGATGTTTCGCGGGCCACCATGAGATTTCCAACCGGCATCGCGTTCACCGTTGACGGGCATCTCCTCGTGTCAGATCTCCTGGCGAGCCGTGTACTGTTCTTCCGCAAGCCGCCGGGTGGCGATTTCACTACTGGCCAGCAAGCGGAAAAGGTGATCGGTCAATCCGATTTCAACACCGGCGCCCGCGGGCAAGGTCCGAACCGGCTCTTCTCGCCCAGGCAGATTGCAACCGATACCGACGACCGGTTGTATGTGGTGGATGCCGGTAACAATCGCGTGGTGATTTACGACCGCATTTCCCAGGCGGCCAACGACCCCAACTTCGCCACCACAATTCCGTCGCTAAATACCCCGCAGGGCGTCTATGTGAGCCCATTTACGGGTGAGATCTGGGTAGCTGAAAGCCGTGGCAACCGGGCGCTCCGGTTCCCGCGCTTCGACCGGCTGGCGCTCAATCCAGCTTCGGATTATGCAATTAATGCGTCCACCCCGATCGCTGTCACTCAGGACAATTTTGGCAATCTCTACGTCGCCGAAGGAATCAACCGCGTTTCAATTTACTACAACGGACTCGCGACGGTGAACGCCGCGAACGGCAACGATCTTCGCCTTGCACCCGGCATGATTGCATCTGTGTACCCACAGGCCCTGAATGTGCCTTTCGGGGATCAAACAGTTGGTGCCGGAAGCCTGCCCCTGCCAACAACACTGGGTGACATTCAGGTTCTAATTGACGATAAACCAGTCCCGCTGATCTACGTTTCGCCAGGCCAGATCAACTTCATTGTGCCGATGGCGGTGGCGACTTCGGGAACGGCTGAATTCCAGGTGGTCAAATCGCCTCTCGGCCAAATTTTGGCCAGCGGCCCCGCAACTTTGGACCGCGCTTCTCCGGCCCTCTTCACCGTCAGCCAGGGTGCGTCGGGTCAACTCGCAGCTATTAACGCGGATGACAACACCGTCAACAGCCCAACAAACGCGGTTGGCCGCGGAAAGATAATCACCTTGTATGGCACAGGCGCGGGCTTTATTTCAGGTTCGCCAGCGGATGGAGCCGCGCCAACTGGCGCTCTTAATACGGACGCCCGGCCCCGCGTGGTCATTGGGACCGATTTCGTTCCCGATGAAAACATTCTCTATTCCGGAGTGGCGCCGGGCTTTCCAGGACTCTGGCAGATTAACGTGAAGATCCCCGACAATGTATTGCCGTCGCCTCAGGTGGTTGTTCTCGTCCAGATAAACAGTATTAACAGCAACGTAACCAAGGGTAATCAACGCATCACAACCACCATCGCGGTCAAGCAGTAAGTATCCTGAGTAAAGCCTGGTCCACTCGGATGTTCGACCGGGCTTTACTGGATGTTCAATTTCACTTCGTTGCTGCGAGTCCCATCGATTGAGAGCATCAGCGTTTGCAGGCCACTCGCGGCTCCGTCCGGAATCTGAGCATTCACTTGATAGAGCCCTGGAAAGCCCGGCGCAAGGCCGCTGAACAGAACCTTCGCTCCAGCGCCCCCGATGACTACCTGTGGCGTGACAACCGTCTGCTGTAGACCGCCCGCCGCGTTCTGGACCGCCCCTAAACCCGTCGCATAAATTTCGATGACATCACCGCGTGCCGGAGCGCTGAAGGCGAACCATTGCGAGGCCGCTTTCGCCTTAAACAGAATCGCGCCAAGTCCAGTAGCGGTGTCGAAGAAGATGCCGGGATTGGCTTGCGCCACGGCCACCGTCGCGGGCGGGGAAGAGCCAATCGACGTCTTCACCAACACCTGAGCGGAGGTTCCGCTCAAGCCTGCGGGCACCAGGAAATTGATCTGCCGGTTATCGGCGTAGAATACCGTAACCGGACTCCCGTTCACCATTACCTGCGCATCGCCTGGGTTAACACCTGGGTTAACGCCAGCCAAATTCGCTCCGAAAACCGTGGCAATCGATCCTGGGGAAATGCCCGCCACGAACGACGCCGCATTCACGATGCCTCCCGCCGCGAAGTTCGGCTGCCCCAAAGCCGTCGCCACCACGCTTCCGGCGCCATCGACAGTGGCGCGAAGCTCGTTCAATGCGGACGAGACGGGCTTCCAGCGGAACTGCGCAAGCCCCATTTCATCCGTCATCGCGCTGGGCGCATTCAGCGTCCCCCCGTTTGCCACCGATGCCTGCACCCGCACTCCCGGATAAGGCAATTCATTGATATCGGTAACGCGAATGGAGACAGGCCGCTGCAATTCCACGCCGTTTACAGCTGTCTGATTATTCCCGGATACCACGGTCAGTTTGATTGAGGGTGCGGCCGCAACCTGAATCCGGGAAT
>JBBPYD010000040.1:0-12580 GCA_038200305.1 Bryobacterales bacterium | reverse complement strand
GCCGCGTTCGCCCATCATGCTGACCAGATCCCGATAACTGAGCTTGAAGCTCAGGTACCAGCGGACGCACAACACCACGATCTCCTGATCGAAGTGCCGACCTTTGAACAGTTGCTCTACCGGTACGAATGGCGGCATCTGCCCATCATCGCTGACGCCAGGCCGCGTTTGCACCAGAGCCTGCTTCTGTTCATGTGCGAACACGGCAGATACCAGACTGGAATCTAAGTTGACGTCGAGCTTGGCAGCGTAAACGGCCATAGGAGCAAGCGACAAGGCAAGCCCCAGCAGCGTGGTTTTCATAACGGTTTCTCCTTCATTTGAACGATCTCTTAAATAAGAAAGCGAATACCGTGCACAAAGTGGCTCAAACGCTCAAATGTAGTCAGAAGCCGCAGGAAACAAACCAAGCCGGTCCGCTGTCCCACTGCCATGGCAGAACACTCGATCAGTCCGGACCAGAGATCGGAAGCTACCCTCAAACTTCCAGCCGAGGAACGCGCCGGCCGCACCCTGGGCCAGAAGGTCCGTTATGCCGTTGTAGGACTGGGCGATATCGCGCAAGAAGCCGTTCTTCCGGCATTTGTTCACACCGATAACGCAGAGGTGAAGGCGCTTGTTTCGGGGGACCCGATAAAGCGCGAAGATCTGGCGCACAGGTATGGCGCGCGTGGCTATAGTTATCAGGAATACGACAAGTGCCTGGCCAGCGGCGAAATCGACGCTGTATATATCGCGCTGCCCGACAGCCTTCACCGTGAATATACGGTGCGGGCGGCGAACGCAGGCATTCACGTGCTTTGCGAGAAGCCGATGGCGGAGACCGAAGCCGAGTGTGAGCAGATGATTACAGCCGCGCACGCAAATAACATGAAGCTGATGATCGCCTACCGGCTTCATTTCGATGGAGCGAATTTGGAAGCGATTGGTATCGCGCAGTCCGGCGAAATTGGCGAGTTGCGTATTTTTGAGTCCGCGAACACGCAACAGGTGGTGGAAGGCAATATTCGATTGCAGCGGAAGACCGGGCGGGGACCGCTCTACGATGTAGGAGTCTACTGCATCAACGCAGCCCGCTATATTTTCCGCGCGGAGCCGAACGAGGGATTTTGCTTCCACTCCACGCATCCGGATAACCGCTTTCGCGAGGTTCCCGAATGTCTACAGCCGTGCTCCGCTTTCCCGGTGATCGGATTGCCTCGTTTACGTGCAGCTACGGAGCCGCGCGGGTGAATAGTTACCGGGTCATCGGCACGAAAGGCGATCTGCAGCTCGATCCCGCCTTCGATTATGCCGGCGAAATCAAGCGTTATCTGACGGTGAACGGAAAGACGGAAGAGCGGAAGTTCCCGGAGAGGGACCAGTTTGCATCCGAGCTGATTTACTTTGCGGATTGCATCCTGCAGAATCAAGACCCGGAACCGTCGGGAGTAGAAGGCCTGGCCGATATTCGAGTGGTGGAGGCGCTTTACCGGTCCGCCGAGGAACGCCGCCCGGTGGCGATTCGCCCGCTCCAGCGCTCGCGTTATCCAGTGCCGGAACAGGAGATCGAAAATCCGCCGGTGAAAGCACCGGCCGTGATCCACGCCGAATCGCCCACCGGCGGGAAGTGATTCGGCCAGATTCAGGCCTGCTACTTTCCAGGTTCTGTTGGCATCCAATGCTAAGATAAACAATCAATGTCCTACGATCTGGTAATCATTGGTAGCGGCCCTGGCGGCTACTCGGCGGCGGTGCGCGCTGGCCAATACGGCCTCAAAACAGCCATCATTGAGAAGTCTCCCAAACTGGGCGGCACCTGCCTCCACGTCGGCTGTATTCCAACCAAAGCTCTTTTGCATTCGGCGGACGTGTGGGACTACTTTACACATTCGGCTGACGAAGGCATTCTCTGCGACAATCCGCGCCTGGACTATCCCGCAATTTCCGAGCGCAAAAACAAGATTGTGGCCAAGCACGCAAAGGGCGTGGAAGGCCTGATGAAGAAGAACAAAGTCGAGTGGCTGAAAGGGTACGGCAAGTACAAAGGTCCAGGCAAGGTGGAACTGACGGCTGAGGACGGCAGCGTCAAGACACTTGACACCAAGTTCATCATTCTGGCGACGGGTTCTGAAGCACGCATGCTGCCAGGCCTGCAGCCCGATTCGCAATTCATTCTGACCAACATCGAAATCCTGAACCTGACATCAGTTCCAAAGACTATCGGAATCATTGGAGCAGGCGCCGTCGGCGTGGAATTCGCGTCGATCTTTGCACGTTTCGGATCCAAGGTTACCCTGCTGGAAATGCTGCCGCGCTTAGTTCCGGTGGAAGACGAAGAAGTATCGAAGGAACTGGAGCGGGTATTCAAGAAGCAGGGCATCCGGATTGAGACAGGCGCGAAGGCCGAGAACATTCAGAAGACAGGTGGAGGCGTGAAACTCACCGCGACCCTGTCGAACAGCAAGAAGGAAGAGATGCAGTTCGATACTCTTCTGATCGCCGTTGGGCGGAAGCCCAACACCGAAAATATCGGGATCGAACGCAGCAAAGTGGAGCTGGATCGAGGGTTCGTGAAGGTGAATCCGTTCCAGCAGACCGGGGAACCCGGCGTCTATGCGATTGGCGATATCGTCGCGGGCACCCCGCAGCTGGCGCATGTCGCCAGCATGGAAGGCATGGTGGCGCTGAATCACATGACGGGCCGTCCGGCGACGCCGATCAATCGGAATCGCATTCCAGGCTGCACTTATACCGAACCGGGAATCGGCAGCGTGGGTCTGACTGAAGCGCAGGCGAAAGCCGAAGGGTTCCAGGTGAAGGTGGGCAAGTTCCCGTTCCTTGCGAACAGTAAGGCTACGATTCTGGGCCATCACGATGGATTCGTGAAGGTGGTTGCCGACCAGAAGTACGGCGAGATTCTAGGTGTGCATATCATCGGTCCGAGTGCTTTTGAGCTGATTTCGGAAGCCGTGACTGCCATGGAAGCCGAGGCCACCGTAGATACGCTCATGAACACCATCCATGCCCATCCTACGCTGTACGAAGCCATGGGCGAGGCGTTCAACGCCGTGTACGGGCTCGCGATCAATGTCTAAATGTGAGGTGCGCGATCTTGGGCGCATCGGTTATGCCGCGGCATCTGAGATCCAACAGGAACTCGTGGAACAGCGGAAGCGCGGAGAAATCTGCGATCAACTGCTATTCGTGGAGCATCCGCATGTAATTACGTTGGGACGCAACGGGCACATGGAAAATCTGCTGGCTGGCGAGGAGCATTTACGGGGCGCGGGGATTTCGTTTCACCAGACCAATCGCGGCGGCGACATTACCTATCACGGGCCGGGCCAGATTGTCGGCTATCCGATTGTGGACTTGCGTGAATGGAAACGCGACGTGGTGGGGTATGTTCGCGCTCTGGAGCAGGTGATCATGGATGCGCTGCTGCAATTCGGAATTGGCAGCGATCGTCTGGACGGCTGCACGGGAGTTTGGGTGGATGGAAAGAAGATCGCGGCGATTGGCGTACACATTAGCCGCTGGGTCACCTCTCACGGTTTTGCGCTGAACGTGTCAACGGATTTAAGCTACTTTCAATACATTGTGCCGTGCGGGCTCACAAAGCCTGTTACGTCCCTGCGCGAGCTTGGCTGCAACGCATCCAGGGAAGCGGTTTCGGCCGCGCTCACCGGACAGTTTTCGATTCAATTTGGGTGCCAGGTTCTTGAAACCGCACTCGTCATGGAAGGGATTCAATGATCGACGTCGTAATGCCCCAAATGGGCGAAAGCATTGTAGAAGGCACGCTGACCAAGTGGCTGAAGAAGCCCGGTGAGAGGGTGGAGCAGGACGAGCCGCTCTTTGAGATTTCGACGGACAAGGTGGATACGGAGATTCCGTCGCCTGCCGCTGGCACGTTGAGTGAAGTGGTTGTAGAGGAAGGCAAGACGGTGGGGATCAACACCGTGGTCGCGCGGATTGACGATGGCGCGCAGGCCGGTGCAGCTACTGCACAGCCGCCTGTGGACGAGGCTCCTCCGGTGCCCGCACCAACTGTGGCTGCTACCACGCCGCCACCAGTTCCAGTAGAGACCGCACAGCCACCGGCTCCGGCTCCGGCACCGGCTCCGATCGAAGTTGACGAGCCTGCAGGTCCGTTATCGCCCATTGTCCGGAAGATGGCCCGCGAATTCAACATTGATTTGAAGCAAATCAGAGGGACCGGGGCGGGCGGGCGGATTACAAAGCAAGACGTCGAAGGCTATATGAGCGCGCAAGGCGCCAAGACAGTGTCGGCTGCAACAACGTCAACGCGGCAGCCAGCCGGGGCCGGACCGTATCCTGTCGTCCCACAGCCGAGTGCCCCGCAGCCGAGTGTTCCGCCGCCCAGTGCCCTGCAGCCCACCACTCCGCCCGTGCCTGCGCCCGCTGCCGCGGCAGCTCCCGCTATGCCACGTGGCGAACAGGCTCGCGTGCGCGTGGAGCCCATGAGCACCATGCGGCAGAAGATCGCCGAGCACATGATTTTCAGCAAACGGACCTCCGCTCATGTAACCACGGTTCACAAGGTGGACATCACCAAAGTCGCCAAGATCCGCGAGCGTCAGAAAGGGGAATTCCAGGCGCGCTACGGTTTCTCACTCACCTACTTGCCGTTTGTTGTGCGTGCGGCCACGGAAGCGTTGAGAGCTTTCCCGATTTTGAACGCTTCCATTGAAGGCAACAATATTCTGTATCAGAACGAAATCAACATCGGGATCGCGGTGGCGCTGGAAGGCGGCCTGATCGTACCGGTGATCCGGAATGCGGATGAGAAAAACGTGGTTGGTCTGCAGCGGTCCATTGTGGATCTCGCAGCCCGCGCGCGCTCGCGCCAATTAAAGCCCGATGAAGTGACTGGCGGTACCTTCTCGATAACAAACTTCGGCAGCTTCGGAAGTGTCTTCGCGACGCCAGTGATCAATCAGCCACAAGTCGCCATCCTTGGAGTCGGTACGGTGGAGAAGATGCCTGTGGTGGTGGACGACGCGATTGCGATCCGCTCGATCTGCTATCTGGCCTTGACCTTCGACCATCGTTTGATCGACGGCGCGCTTGCCGATCAGTTCACGGGAAAAGTGAAGGCCATTCTTGAGAACTGGTCCGACCAGGTTCTGTAACGTTCTATAGAGAACAGCTAGGTAAGAACAGTGTTCCCCATCAGGTGAAGGTCGATGGCGCGTGCCGCTTTTCGGCCTTCCGCGATTGCCCACACTACCAGTGATTGTCCGCGCCGGGCGTCGCCTGCGGCAAAGATGCCCGGCACGGTGGATTGATAGTGCTCATCCGTGGCGATATTGCCCCTGAGATTCAATTCCACCCCGAGTTTCTCGATCATCCCGTTCTTCACTGGTCCCGTGAACCCCATGGCCAGCAAAACGAGATCGGCATCCAACGCGAACTCACTCCCCGGTACTGGCTCGAACTTTGGCGGCGGCCCAACACGAACGCCGTGCAGTTGTTTGACGTTCGCTTCGGCATCGCCGGTGAACTTCGTCGTCAACATGCTCCACTCGCGAGTGCCGCCTTCTTCATGCGCACTCTCAGTGCGCAATTGCAGCGGCCACAAGGGCCACGGCGTCACTTCCGACCGCTCGTTGGGCGGCGTTGGCATAATTTCAAACTGATGCACGGAGAGCGCCTTCTGCCGGTGCGACGTGCCCAGGCAGTCGGCGCCAGTATCGCCGCCGCCGATGATGATCACACGCTTCCCGGTGGCAAGAATCTGGCCAGGAACATCGTCTCCCGCCACGCGCTTATTCTGTTGCGGCAGAAAGTCCATCGCAAAGTGAATGCCGTTTAGCTCGCGTCCAGGAACATTCAGGCCGCGCGGATGTTCCGCGCCCGCCGCCACCAAAATAACATCAAACTCCTTGCGCAAATCTTCGACCGGGTGATTCCCGCCGACATGAGCGTTCGTGACAAACTTCACGCCCTCGTTGGTCATCTGTTCAAGCCGGCGGTCGATGGTCCACTTCTCCATCTTGAAATCGGGAATGCCGTAACGAAGCAAACCACCGATCCGGTCTGCCTTCTCGAACACAGTCACCGAATGCCCGGCGCGATTCAATTGCTGCGCGGCCGCCAAACCCGCTGGACCCGAACCGATCACCGCAATCCTCTTGCCCGTGCGATGTACGGGCAGTTCTGGCTGAATCCACCCTTCCTTGAAGGCGTGTTCGATGATCGTTTTCTCGATCACCTTGATGGTCACCGGCGTCTCGTTAATGCCCAGCACGCAAGCAGCCTCACAGGGCGCAGGGCAAATGCGGCCGGTCCATTCCGGAAAGTTATTGGTCGCATGAAGAGTCCGGATGGCGTCCTTCCACCGGTCGCGATATACGAAATCGTTCCAGTCCGGGATGATGTTGTTCAACGGGCAGCCCGTGTGGCAGAACGGAACGCCGCAATCCATGCAGCGCGCGCCCTGCGTGCGGACGTGCTCTTCCGGGAACGGCTGATAGACCTCGAAGTAGTCGTTGACGCGCTCGGCTACCGGCCGGCGCACCGGCACTTCTCTCGCATATTCCAGGAAACCGGTCAGCTTACCCATGGATCACCTGCATCTGCTCCGATTTCTTCGGCGCTTCCTGCACGGCAGGCATGGCCACACTTCGCGGCACCCCAAGCACTCGCTTATACTCATGCGGAAATACTTTGATGAACTTAGGCAACATGGTGGACCAGTTCTCAAGGATCCAGTTTGCCCGTGGACTTTCAGTCATTTCCACATGCTTCGCAATTAGATTATGCAGCGCCTGGATGTCAGCCTGTTCCACCACCGGCTCCAGATCGACCCCGGCCTTGTTGCAGCGAGTCGCGCTGAACTCGCCAGTCTCGTCCAGCACAAACGCGATCCCGCCTGACATACCAGCAGCGAAGTTCTTGCCTGTGCTGCCCAGCACGATCACCAGTCCCTTGGTCATGTATTCGCAGCCGTGGTCGCCAACGCCTTCCACAACCGCCGTCGCGCCGGAGTTCCGCACCGCAAATCTCTCCCCGGCAACGCCGTTGAAGAACGCCTCACCCGTGGTTGCGCCATACAGAACCACGTTTCCAATCAAAATATTCTGTTCCGGCAGGAACGTGGAAGATTTCGGCGGAAACACAACCAGCTTGCCGCCGGAGAGTCCCTTGCCCACGTAGTCGTTCGCATCGCCTTCCAGCGTCAACGTCACGCCCTTCGCCAGGAATGCGCCGAAGCTCTGACCTGCCGACCCGGTGAAATAGAAATTGATGGTGTCGTCCGGCAATCCCGCAGATCCGTGACGCCGGGCAATCTCACCGCTAAGCATCGCTCCCACGGTCCGATGGACATTCCTAATCGGCAATTTGAATTCAACCGGAGTTTTCGATTCAATCGCATCCGCGGCATGATCGATCAGCTTGAAATCGAGTGCCTGATCGAGCCCGTGATCCTGTGAAATAGTGCAACGCCGCCCCACTCTCGAAGGCACTTGCGGATTGTAAAGAATCGCCGAAAAATCCAGACCGCGCGCCTTCCAGTGATCGATCGCATCCCGCATCTCAATCATGTCCACGCGGCCGACCATTTCATCCATCTTACGGAAGCCCAATTGAGACATCAGTTCCCGCACTTCTTCCGCAATATAGAAAAAGAAGTTGATGACGTTCTCGGGCTGCCCGGTAAACTTCTGGCGCAACGCCGGGTCCTGGGTAGCGATGCCCACCGGACAAGTGTTCAAATGGCACTTGCGCATCATAATGCAACCCATTGACACTAGGGGCGCGGTGGAGAACCCAAACTCTTCAGCGCCCAGCAACGCGGCGATCGCAACATCGCGGCCCGTCTGCAGCTTGCCGTCGGTCTGGACGCGTATTCTACTGCGCAGGTCATTCATCACCAGCACCTGCTGCGTCTCAGCCAATCCCAATTCCCAGGGAATGCCCGCATGTTTCAGCGAGGTGAGCGGCGATGCTCCCGTGCCGCCATCGTGCCCGCTGATCAGCACCAGATCCGCATGCGCTTTCGCCACACCCGCAGCGACGGTCCCAACGCCAACCTCGGCGACCAGCTTGACCGAAACGCGCGCCTTCGGATTCACGTTTTTCAAGTCGTAAATCAATTGCGCCAGATCTTCGATCGAGTAAATATCGTGGTGCGGAGGCGGCGAAATTAGTCCGACACCGGCGATCGCGTGGCGCGTCCTGGCAATCGATTCGCTGATCTTGTGCCCAGGCAGTTGCCCGCCTTCGCCAGGCTTGGCTCCCTGCGCGATCTTGATCTGCAACTCGTCGGCGTTTACTAGGTAATTTGCTGTGACACCGAAACGTCCGGAAGCCACCTGCTTGATCGCGCTGCGCCGCCAATCTCCATTCGCATCGCGCTCGAAGCGGTCTTCGTCTTCCCCGCCCTCGCCGGTATTGGACCGTCCGCCCATCCGGTTCATCGCGATGGCAAGCGTTTCATGCGCTTCTTTACTGATGGACCCGTAAGACATGGCTCCTGTGGCGAAGCGTTTCACAATCTCGGAAGCGGATTCCACTTCGTCGATTGGCACGGGTTTCGCGGCTGTCTTCAGCTTCATCAGTCCGCGCAACGTACACAACTGCTTGCTCTGGTCGTCAACCAATTGCGTGTACTCTTTGAATGTAGCGAAACTCTGCTGCCGCACGGCATGTTGCAGCTTGCTTACCGTCAGCGGATTGAACAGGTGATACTCGCCGCGGATACGGTACTGGTAGGCGCCGCCCGTCTCAAGCTCCGTGCTCGATTCCGTCACCGGATGAAACGCGTGATCGTGTTTCATCTTCGCTTCCCGCGCCAAAACGTCGAGCCCGACGCCTTCGATGCGCGATGCGGTGCCGGTGAAATACTTATCCACGATCTCTTTATTCAGGCCAATCGCTTCAAAGATCTGCGCGCCGCGATAGCTCTGCAGCGTGGATATGCCCATCTTCGAGAAGACCTTCAGCAGTCCCTTGTTGACGGACTTCTTATAGTTCTTCAGCGCCGTTTCAAACGTGACTTTCTCAGGCAACCCGCCGCGAAGTGAGAGGTTCTCCAGCGTCTCAATCGCCAGGTACGGATTCACCGCACTGGCGCCATAGCCGATCAGCAGGCAGAAGTGCATCACCTCACGCGGCTCACCCGATTCAATGATCAGCGCCACCTGGGTCCGGGTCCCTTCGCGGATGAGATGGTTATGTACCGCGGTCAGCGCAAGCAAGCTGGGAATAGGAGCGGACTCTTCATCCACACCGCGGTCCGAAAGAATCAAAACGGAGTAGCCATTCTTAATGGAGAGCGATGCCCTGCGGCAGAGGCCGTTCAACGCGCGCTCGAGTTCCTGTTCGCCGCCTTCCACCCGGTAGAGCATGGGAAGCGTACAGGCCAGAAAGTCACCGAACGACACGCGCCGCAGTTTTTCCAGATCGCGATTGGTCAGAATCGGATGCTGCAGCTTCAGCGTATGGCAATGCTGCGGAGTTTCAGCCAGGATATTGCGTTCATTCCCGATATAACTGGTGAGCGACATCACCAGCTCTTCGCGGATCGGATCGATGGGCGGGTTCGTGACCTGCGCAAAGAGTTGCTTAAAGTAATGAAACAGCGGTTGCGGCTTGTCAGATAGACAGGCAAGCGGCGTATCGGTACCCATGGAACCGATGGCCTCTTCCCCCTTCTCCGCCATGGGCATCATCAAGATGCGAACATCTTCATCCGTATATCCAAAGGTTCGCTGACGGCACAAAATCGTCTCGTGATCGGTGGTATACACGCGCGGGGGCTCGGGTAGCTCGTCGAGCTCCATCTGGTTCTCTTCCAGCCACTGCCCATAGGGCTGCCTGTTGGCAAGGCGCTGCTTTAGCTCTTGATCCGGAATCAATCTCTTTTCGGAGAGATCCACCAGCAACATGCGCCCAGGCTGCAATCGCCCCTTGTACTTGACGTCTTCCGGCTTCACCGGCAGCACGCCCGTCTCTGACGCCATGATCAAAATGTCGTCATGCGTAACCAGATACCGCGCGGGCCGCAACCCGTTACGGTCGAGCGTGGCGCCGATCACGTTGCCGTCGGTAAAGGCAACCGCGGCCGGACCATCCCACGGCTCCATCAGCGACGCGTGATATTCGTAAAACGCCTTTTTACCGGCCTCCATGGTGGTGTCGGCATCCCAAGCTTCCGGCATCAGCATCGCCATCACGTGCGGCAATTCCCGGCCGGACATGTTCAGCAACTGGACCGCGTTGTCCAGGCATGCCGAGTCACTCCCGTGCGGAGCGATCACCGGAAACAGCTTCTTAATATCGTCTCCATAAAAGGGAGAGGCCATCACAGACTGCCGCGCGTACATCCAGTTCACATTGCCGCGAACCGTGTTGATCTCCCCGTTGTGGCATACATAACGGAATGGGTGGGCCAATTGCCAGGTTGGGAACGTGTTGGTGGAAAATCTCTGATGGACCAGGCACAATGCACTCTTCGCATCGGGGTCGGAAAGATCGGTGTAGAAATTCGTGATCTGCGGCGCGAGCAACAGTCCTTTGTACACGATGGTTCTCGATGAAAGCGATGGAAGATAAAAGAAGCTCTTGTCCCGGATGTCGGAACCGGCCACTTCGGCTTCGGCCCGCTTCAAAACCATATAGAGCTTCCGCTCCAGTTGATCCTGCGTAATGCCGGGGCCGCTCCGGACAAAGAACTGCTGGATGTATGGCTGTGAACCGCGAGCAACGCGTCCGATTGCGTTGCCATTTACCGGCGTATCCCGCCAGCCAAGTACAGTCAAACCCTCTTCTGCCGCGATTCGCTCCAAAATGCCTTCGCAGAGGAGCCGCTGCTGCCGCTCCACCGGAAGAAAAACCATGCCAACGCCATACTCGCCCACGGGCGGCAGCGTGAATCCAAGCTTTGCGCACTCTCGGCGAAAGAACCTATCGGGTATCTGAATCAGGATCCCGGCGCCGTCGCCTGTTTCCGGATCGCAACCGCAAGCTCCGCGGTGCGTTAGATTGACAAGGATCTGAATGCCCTTGGTGATGATTTCGTGAGACTGTTCGCCCTTGATGTTCACCACAAAACCGAGACCACACGCATCTCGTTCATTCTGGGGAGCATATAGACCCTGGGCGACAGGGAGACCGTTGGGTAAACTGGCTTGGTTCATGGCAGCCCTCTTGGGTTAATACGAAAAGTATATCATAGCCACACTGTTAGAGAAAGTAAAAATAGAATGCTGGAAGTTCAGATTAACTTAAGATACACTGGTCGCAGTGGGTTTCGAGAACCTTAAGCTGTTCCGGGATATCGTTCAGGCAAAAAGTCTGAGCCGAGGCGCCGAACTCAACGGGATCTCTCCTTCGGCGGCGAGTCAGCATTTACAGGAACTTGAGAGAGGATTGGGAATCGGCCTGCTGGATCGTTCCACCCGCCCCCTGTCCTTGACGGCTGCCGGCCGGCTCTACAACGATCTTTGCCGCGACGTATTACGCCGCAACGACGAGTTCCGGGGCGCGCTGGACGAACTGAAGATCGATGTGGAAGGCACCGTCCGGATTGCTTCCATTTATTCGGTTGGGCTGTCCGAGATGTCGCGGCTGGAAGCCGAGTTTCAGAATCGGCTCCCTCATGTGCGGCTGCAAGTAGATTACCTGCGGCCGGAGAAAGTGTACGAAGCTGTAGCAGCGGACCGTGTGGATCTCGGGCTGGTGAGTTATCCCGAGCCAACCAGGGAAATCGCAGTCATCCCCTGGCGCGACGAAGAGATGTTCCTGGCCGCATCCCCCTTGCATCCGCTGGCGCGCAAGACCGCTGTCCTGCCCAGCGATCTGGACGGCGTTGATTTCATCGCGTTCGACGAGGATCTTCCGATTCGCCGCGAAGTCGATCGCTATTTGAGATCTTTCGGAGTGGAGGTGAATATCACTATGCACTTCGACAATCTACAAACCATTAAGGAAGCCATCGCCTTGGGGTCCGGTGTCAGCATCGTGCCTGCTCGAATTCTGAAGACCGAGATTGAGCAAAGGCGGCTGGCCGCTATTCCCATCGCGCCGCCCGGTCTATTCCGCCCGCTAGGCATCATTCATCGCAAGAAGAAGAAATTCCATCGGGCCGCACAGTCGTTTCTCGACCTTCTTCAGGAAATTCCTTCGCCGGACCAATCTGAGCCGGCCAGCAAAAAGCCGTCCGGCCCGGCAAGGCCGGATCGGACGGCTTTAATTTCAAACTGAGGCGCGCCCGTAAGAAAGCGGACTTACTTAGCTTCGGCTTCGCCGCCAACACCTTTATTATGGAGTGCTCGTTCCGCCTTGATCTTTTTGGTCTCAAGCGCCTTCTGCACCCAATTGTCGGCGATATCGACTTGCTTCTTGTACTCTTGCGGCGAATCCGCCAAGTCGGCGCGTTCGCGAATCAGCAAGTTCACATACGCCATCGCGTCGTCGTACTGAGGATCGATCTCCAACGCCTTCTGCAGATTCTGAATGCCGTTTTCCACCATGGGACCGTACTGCGCCTTCAACTCTTCTTTAACCTTCTTATCCTTAATGGGGCCGGGATCTTCGGGCTTCATTCCCAGTTTGGCGCGGGCAGTGG
>JBBPYD010000039.1:0-8546 GCA_038200305.1 Bryobacterales bacterium | reverse complement strand
TGGCGTCAACTACGCTCCCTTCATGATCCCGGACCCAGCCAAAGGTCTGTCTACCTTGAACGCGGTGAGTGGCATGAAGATGGATCGGCTCGACCGCCGGCAGGAGTACCTCAAGACGATCACCGGCCTGGAACAGAAAGAGCTCATCACCTCCAACAAGGCGAGCGACTACATGAAGGTGATGGAAGACGCGCGCGCCATGATGGATTCTCCCGTCAAGAAATCATTCGACTATCTGAAAGAAGAGAAGCCCGAGATCGTGAAAGCCTACGAACCCGGCATCACTAGCGATCAATTACTCGATAGGACTTACTACAACGGCAATCGCTTCAGCCACGGCCTCCTGCTGGCGCGCCGCCTCGTCGAAGCCGGCTCCCGTTACATACAAGTGGAATACCAGTATGGCCCGTTCAAAGGTTTCGACATGCACGAGAGTGGGCAACAGCGCATGGTCGAGATGAAACGCCAGATCGACAAGCCAATCGCGCAGTTGATCCGCGACCTGGATCAGCGCGGACTATTGGACCGCACACTGGTCGTAGTTGCCACCGAGTTCGGCCGCACCATCGCTTCACAACCCGCGGCCGGCAAAGAACCCGATGGTTTCGCGGAACGGCACGACGGCAGTCAACTGGTGATTGAGAATGAGAAGATGTACGGTTTCCACGGACACTTCAGCAGTTGCAATTCCATGCTGCTCTTTGGTGGAGGTTTCAAGAAGGGATTTGTCTACGGCAAAACCAGCCCGGAACACCCGATGGTAGCCGTCGAAAATCCGGTAGACTTGATCGACGTGCGAGCCACCATCTTCAAGGCGCTAGGCATCAAGCCCGACGCGAACTTCGTAACCGAAGGCCGTCCCTTCTACGTAACCAACAACGGTAAAGGTGCGCCTGTAGACGCCCTGCTTACATGAAGTAGTCTTTCACTCGGTCCAGTAGACCCTTCTCATGCGGCTCGTTTTCCGCAGGCAACGTCTCGCGTAACTGCTCGAACAGCTTCTTCTGCTCCCGCGTCAGCTTGCCAGGAACGCGCACGTCAATATGCACGAACAGGTCGCCCCGTCCATGCCCGCTGACTTGCGGCACGCCGAGCCCGCGCAGTTTCACCTGCGACCCGGTCTGGCTGCCATCGGGAATCTTCACGGTCTTTAGCCCGTCAAAGGTCAAGATGTCCACGTCAGTCCCGAGCGCCGCCTGGGCTACATTGACCGGCACCGTGCAGTGCAGGTCGTTCCCCTCGCGGTCGAACACCGGGTGCTCTTCCACCTTGATGATCACAAACAGGTCGCCGTTCGGTCCGCCGTTCCCGCCAGGTTGACCTTCGCCGGTCAGCCGCAACCGGGTGCCATTGTCCACGCCCGCTGGAATGTTCACCTTCAGTTTCCGTTCCGTACGGATGTAAGCCTCGCCTTTGCACTGAAGGCAGGGCCGCCGGATCAACTGGCCGCGCCCATTGCATTGCGAACAGGTCCGCCGCACCGAGAGGAAGCTCTGCTGGTAGATAACCTCGCCCTTGCCACGGCACATCGGACAAACGGTAAGCCCGTCTTGTGGCTCAGCCCCGGTCGCCTTACATCGGGAACACACTTCCATGCGAGGGATCTGGATATCGGCACTGAGGCCCTTCATCGAATCCTCGAAGCTGATCTCCAGATCGTAGCGGACATCCTCGCCACGCTGGACACGGCTCCGGCTGCGGCCGCCGCCACCACCGAACAGATCGTTCAGCCCAAAGAAATCTCCCAGGATGTCGCTGAAATCCGTGAACGCGTTGGGATCGAAACCCGCAGCGCCGCCGCCGGCATTCTGTAGTCCTTGATGCCCAAACCGGTCGTAGGTGGCCCGCTTCTGCGAGTCACTTAGAACACCGTACGCCTCGGCCGCTTCCTTGAACTTCTCCTCGGCATCACCGTTGTTCGGGTTACGGTCGGGATGAAACTGCAGGGCAAGCTTGCGATACGCACTCTTGAGCACACCATCATCCGCGCCCCGGTCCACACCGAGGATTTCGTAGTAATCCCGTTTTGTCACTTCTGCACCGACACTTTCACCATTGCGGGCCGTAAAAGCCTGCCCTTGAAGTTGTACCCGCGCTGATATTCATCCAGAACCGTGTGGTCCTCAATCTCATTGTTCTCAACCATCTCTACTGCATGGTGCGCATGCGGATCGAACTTCTGATTCGCCGTGTCGATCGGCTCCAGCCCGAGCTTCTTCAAAGCGTCCAGCATGCGCTGATACACCAACTCAACGCCCTTTACGAACTCATCGGCACCGGCCGGAGCGGACTTTAGCGCCCGCTCGAAATCGTCGAGACTCGGTAGCAGCGCCTTCACCGCTTCCATGCTCGCGTACTCGGAAAACTCCATCTGTTCCCGTTGCACGCGCTTGCGGAAATTCTCAAATTCCGCTTGCCGCCGCAATACAAGATCCTGCAACTGGTCCCGCTCCGCGATCAGCGCGGAGACCTGATCCGACGGCTCCGCCACCGACGTAGTGTCACCGGATCTCATCTCATCTTCCATTAGTTCACCCACTGTTTTTAGCTTATCAGGCTTAAGCCTAAATGCTTTGAAATGCTTGGCCCACATGTAGCACGGCGGAGATCGTCCGCTCATAGTCCATCCGCATCGGTCCCAGCACTGCGATCTTCCCCGAAAGCCCATTCGGTAGAGTCACGGAAATCCCGATCAGCGACAACTCGCCCATGCTTGGATGTATTTCGGCTAAGCCAACCTGCACGCCTACTTCGCCTTGAGGCCGTTCCAGAAAACGGTCGAGCAGCACCAGGATCTTCTTCTTCTGCTCAAGCGCGCGGAACAACTCGCGCATCTTCTCTCTGGTTAGATGCAGATCGAGGCCTACCAGATTCGATGCGCCTTCCATGTGGATCTCGGGATTGCCGGCAATGTCGAGCAAGCCCTTCTCGTAAAGCACGTTCAGCTTGTTCAGAACGGAATCGTAAGCCGCGCTTTCCTGTTCCAGCCGCGCTTCCAGCTCCCGCTGCACATCCGACAACATCCAACCACGGAAGTTGTAGTTCAGGTAGTTGCGGATCGAGTAGAGTTCGTCTTGCGTGATCGTCTCCAGCAGCGGCACCACCCGGTTATGCACCATCTGGTCGCGCGTGACAACCACCATCAGCACGCGTCTGTCCGACAATGCGAGCAGATCCACTTGATCCAGCATCTGGCCGGCGGTCGGTATCGCGGCGGCAATACAGAACCCGCGGGTCATTTCCATCAGGATGTGAGAGGAGCGTTCCACGCGGCTTCGCATGGATTCCATTTCGTTCAACTCGGACCGCAGTCTGTGCAGTTCGGCCGACAAGATCCGGCGAGCCACCAGGGTCTTTACGTAGCTCTGGTAAGCCTTCTCAGTAGGCACACGTCCCGCTGAAGTGTGGGGCTGCGATAGATAGCCTTCCTCGTACAGGTCGGCCATGATGTTGCGAATAGAAGCAGAGCTCAGATCCTCTTTCAGACGGCGCGCGATGGTGCGAGAGGCAACAGGTTCCCCCGTCTCTATATAGGTCTGCACAATGGTGTGCAGAATCGCGACGTTTCTCTCGGTCAGCGCCGATTGTCTGCGCATGTATACACAACTCCCTTGTAATTATTCTACAAGATCCGATTCGTAGCTTGTAACTTCTGTTAAAATCGACCTTGGGACCAGGATGTCTCTCCTACTGTCCATTCTGCTTTTTGCCGACGTCCACACGGCGCGGACGCTCCTGAAAGACGGAAAAATCCCTGAAGCCTTACGTGAGATGGAAGCAGCTTTGCGCGATCGTCCGAACGATCCCGAAGTGCAGTACCAAGCCGGCGAACTCCTGCGCGAGCTTGGCGACAGTCGCGCGGCACGGTTACAGCAACTCGCGCCCAACTCCCCGGAAACCCACGAGCTTCTCGGACGATCGCTGGAATCCCGGGGAAAACTCGACGAGGCATTAGCCGAATACAGGGCGGCGCTGCACGGCGGCCCGGATGGGCTGGGCCGGCATTTTGCCGTAGGCAATATCCTTTGGAAGAAGCGCGAGTTCGAGGCCGCGCGTGCGGAATTAGAAGCGGAACTCCGCCTGAATTCGAACCATGCACTCGCTAGCCTACGGCTAGGGGAAACACTCTTAAGTCTGAATCAGCCCGCGGAAGCCGCGCAACATCTCCGCAAATCCGTCGGCGCAATGGGTTCGTCTCTGGAAGCGCATCGTGCCATGGGAAGAGCTTTCCGGGCTCTCGGACAGCACCGGGAGGCATTGGAGCAATTCCGGATTGTAGCCGCTGGCCAGCCGGATGACGCCTCAATTCACACTCAGCTCGCGGGGGAACATCGTGCTCTGGGTGATCTTGCCCAAGCTAGGGCGGAGTCGGAACTGCAACGGAAGTTGCTTCAGGCAAAGTCGCCTGCGGCTCAGAAGCATTAGCCTTCAATCTTTCCAGTGCCTCTGCGACGCCAGGCCGGGCCGGTTCCAGTTTTCGTAGTTGTAGATAGATTTCCAACGCTGCTTCGTTCGCCCCTTCGAATTCCAAAGCCTGGGCATGAATTTGAAGCCCCGCTGGAGTGTCTGGATACTTCTCGGCGACATTGTTTAGCAGGGTAGTGCCATACACAGCGTAGTTTTTCGCTAGGATGCGGAGAAGTTCCAGGTTCTTCGGCTGCTGGCTGGATAAGGTTTCCAACATGGCAAGCCCAGTCAGGTATTCCTTTCGAGCTAGATGGGTGAGGCCCAACCACAGTTCAATTTCAGGATCGTTCGGCCGAAGCTTTCCCGCCTGTTCCAACTGACCGAGCGCTCGTTCGAATTGGTTGGTCTTATATAGATCGATTCCCAGAAACAATCTGGCGGACCATTGGTTCGGTTGAATCTTGAGGGATTGCTCGAACGCCGGGATCGCGGCCTGAAACTTACCCTGTAAATGCCGGACAAGACCAAGGCGCTGGTAGATCGCTGCATCGGCGTGGAGCTCGAGGGCCTGCCGGTACTCGCGCTCCGCCGATGCCAAATCACCGGACACCTCCGCCTTCCGGGCTGCTGTGAGATGCGCCTCAGGCGATTGTCCTAACAGCGATGAGGCAAATACAACTAAAGCTAGCTTGTTCAATAAACTAACTTAAGCCCGAATTGAATCTGCCGGGCGCGGCTGCCGGATGTGATTGAAAGCACTTGGCCGAAATTTGGGTCTCCAAGCCTCCCATTAGGATTGGCAAAATTCACGTTGTTGAAGAGGTTAAAGAACTCACTCCGGAACTGCAGGCGCACTGCCTCGTGAATTGGGAAGTTCTTGAAAAAACCGACGTCCGTGTTCTTGAACCCCGGTCCGTGAAACGCGTTCCTCCCCAGATTTCCGAACTGATAGCGCGGGGCGAATTGGAACGCCGTCTTGTCGAAGTAAGCGCCGCCCGGCCCGAACGTCTGCACGAATCCGGAAGGAAATGGATTGCCCACCAGGTTGGGACGTTGAAAATTGCCGCGCGCTCCGACGTTGGCATCATCGAAGTTGATGCCAACATTATAGGCGCGGCCGGTTTCAAAGGTAGAAATTCCCGCAACCTCCCAGCCTCCAACCACGTGCCGGAGAATCGGATTCCAGCCCTGATGCTGCGGAACGATGTAAATGTAGCTGATATTCGCCACATGCCGCTGGTCGAATCCGGAATTTCCCAGATCGCATTTGATGCAATTGTTGTTCTGCGGAGAGCTTCCCCCAAACTCAGAGTTTAAGTCGATGGAATGGCTGTACGCATAGGAGCCGAGCAAACTGAATCCTTTCGAAAACCGCTTTTCAATCTTTGCGGTCAGCCCTTCGTATTTCGATGTCGCAATGTGCTTTAACTCGCTGATCGCACCGGCAACGGGGAAAGGCCGCCGGAGATTCGGATCGCCGGCCCCAGGCGTGGGATCGTTGGTGCTGAGGAAGCTGCCAAGGTGCGTTCCTTTGGATCCAAGATAGTTCAATTCCAGAACCAGATCCTGCGCCAACTGCCTCTCTATGCCGAAGTTCCAATTCTGCATGTAAGGTGTTTTCACGTCGCGCGAGACCGTGTGCTGCGCCGACGGGGTGACCAATTTCGGATCGAAACTCTTGAACAGGCTCTCGGTCGGTGACAGCGTTGTTCCAATGTTCAGACCGGTCAAATTGTCCGACACCGAAAAAGGCCAGTTGCCCCGCGAATCACTCCACTCCCAGGAAAAGTTGGAGTTGTAAAAGATGCCGTAAGCCGATCGGATGGTCGTCTTGTTCGTCAGCCTATACGCGAAGCCGATGCGAGGCGCGAAATTGGCATAACGCGGATCGGCAATTTCCGGACGGACGTTAGCGGGCTGTCCGGTCACGGGATTGGTGGAGGCCCAGATGAATTGACCCGTAATGGTGTCAAATCCGCCCAGGCGGCCACGGATATGGTGTGGCCATTGATCGTACTCCCAGCGGAGCCCAAGATTCAGCACGAGCCTAGAGTTTACTTTCACATCGTCCTGAACGTAAATGTGGTGCAGGTTTTGCCTAAGGTCTAGATCGGTTTGTCCCACGATGCGATTCGCGGTGGAGGGAAGGCCGAGCAGAAAGCTGGCGAGCGCCTGCCCTGTGTTACCCACGCTTTGAGGATCGGCAGTTGGAACGTTGTCGTAGTTGAACGTGCTGAATACCGAATCGTGGAAGATGCGCAGCCGCGTGTAATCGTACCCCAGAGTAAAGGTATGGCGGCCATAGATCTTATTGAGGCTGATGGAACTCTGATAAGTAAAGTCGGGTCCGTTTACCAGGTTGCCCAGCCCAGGGCCGCTATAGCCGGAGATTCCGAAGTTAATTGGATAATCGAAATTGCGGAAATTGAGCGGCGTGTTGGTAAGACCAGCGTCCCGGTAGGTTTGAATGAAACTTTCGCCCGGACCCGCGCCCAAGTTGGCGCGCAGATAACCTAAGCGAATATTCAAGATGGTGCTGGGATTGAAAATATGGGTGTCGTTCAACACCGCGCCGACGTACTTGTTGAACGTGATTTGAGAAGCCAACGGGAGGCTGGCTGGATCGGACAGCCCGAGATCAGACCAGGAGACTCGCCCGAACAGGTTGTTCTTATCCGAGATCTTTTGGTCGACGCGGGCGTTTATCTGGTCATCGTCTCGCCTACTGGGATTCGTATTGATGAAATTACTGGTGGTATTCGGAAACAGATTGGTAGGAAACCATAACTTCGCGTAAGCGGTGGAATACGGTTTGATTAGACTCGAAGGAATGATGTTTCCGGGGAACGGGTCGCGGACTACTACTCCATTCACTACGCGCGCGCTCAACGGGTTAAAAATCTGCGGCGCGGCCGCGCCCGTGAGCGTCTTCGACAGATCGCCCGCAAGCATCGCGGGAGTCGGAATGGTCTGGAAGCTGCTGTTTCCCTGGCGAATGCGATTCCCTTCATAGTTGAAGAACCAAAATGTGCGGTTCTTTCCGTTATAGATTTTAGGGATCAGCACTGGCCCGCCCACAGTGAATCCAAATTGATTCTGGTGGTAGGGCGTCTTCCTCTGTGCGAAATAAGGGCGCGAATCGAGTTTATCGTTTCGCAGGAATTCATAAAGCGTCCCGTGGTACTGGTTCGTGCCGGACTTGATCATCACGTTGACGTTCGCACCGGCAGACGCGCCATACTGCGCGCTGGTATTGGTTTGGATCTTGAATTCCTGGATGGCGTCGACGGATGGATGGATTGCGGCGGTCTTAAAGAAAGTGCCGTTGTTGAACATTCCGTCCAGGGAATAGTAGGTGTTGTCGCTACGGTCGCCGGCAACGGCGAAGGTCTCCCCCTGGATCGTTTCGGCCCCAGCACTGGTCCCCCTAACGGCCCCAGGCGTAAGACGCGTGAGGTTATTGAAGTTGCGCCCGTTCAATGGCAGTTCCACCACTTGGGCGTTTTCAATCACCGTGCCGACGCTGCTGGTATCTGTCTGGATGAGCGAGGCCTCCGCCGTCACTTGCACCTGCTCGCTGACTTGGCCGACTGTAAGGTGAAAATCAAGAGTCACAGAGCCGGCGACATTGAGGGTGATGTTACTCTGAATCTGCTTTTGAAAGCTGGGCGCGGTGACCTCAACCGAATACGTGCCGGGAACAAGGGACCGGGCAGCGAAATTACCTTGACTATCCGAGGTGACTTCGCGGGAAACTCCAGTTCCGGTATTGATGACCCTGACATTGGCATTCGGCACCGCCGCGTTCTGCGGATCGGTAACTTGGCCGAGAATGGTTCCGAGTTCAGTTGCCTGACCGGAAAGTTTAGAGGGGAGGAGCGCCGCGGAAAGCAGCACTGCGCAGAAAACGGTTAACAGCCGCGAACGGTGACTAACACTCGGTAACATAGAACCTCCGTAAAGCATGTTGAGGGAAGATTACCACCAGAAAAAGAATAGTTCAAGGGTAATCTAAAAATACTATTGCAAAAACATACCATTGCTTTCTCCCAGCGGTGAGAAGTGATAGCATCAGTGCATTCGCAGATGGTCTCTCGTATCGTTTTCGGGTTGGCATTGCTGCTCTGCGGGGCCGCCGC
>JBBPYD010000038.1:0-20806 GCA_038200305.1 Bryobacterales bacterium | reverse complement strand
TGTTCGGGGGCCGAGGCCGGCCGGCGCCAGTAGTGGCGCCGGCGCTCAGGACAAGACCTGCTCCGAAGCCGGCCGCGGCTGTACCGGTTGTGCCGCCTCCGCTTCCACCACCGCCGCCGGAGGTGATTATGATCCGTGGAAACACCAGGACAGTTGAGCGCGTGGGGCCCTCGAACTAGGCGAAACGATGGAAATGACTTTGTTGCGTAGCTGCATTCCTCTTAGAAAGGCGATGGCGATCCTGCGTGGTTCCGCTGTTGCGGCGCTGGGATTGTGCGGGGCGTTCGGGCAGCAGGTGGAAGACCTGAGGCTAACTGTCGGGAAGAGCATCGTTTTCGACTATCCGGCCGATATCCGGCAGATTTCGACCAGCGATCCGGCCGTGGCCGATGCCATGGCTGTGACCACGCGCGAGATGCTGTTGCACGCCAAAGCCCCTGGAACCGCGACTGTTATCGTATGGTCCAAGGCGGGGCAGCGATCCATTTACGCCATCAACGTGGAGCAGAATCTGGATCCTCTGAGGAGACTCCTAAAAGAGACTTTTCCAAAAGAGGACATTCAGATCCAGTCGACAAGGGATTCTCTGTCGCTGACGGGCCGCGTCTCCTCAAAAGAAGTCGCCGATCGTGTGGTGGCCATGGTCGCTCCGTTCGCTAAGACGATAGTGAATTATATGACCCTGCCTGTTGCGGCGGTAGAGTCTCAGATTCTTTTGAAGGTCAAGTTCGCCGAGCTGGATCGCAGCAAGATTGAGGAACTTGGCGTCAATATTATCTCCACAGGCGCGACCAATACTATCGGTGCAATCACGACAGGACAGTTTGCGTCGGCGTCGCCCTCCACTGTCGGGGGAGGCGTTCCAACCCGGTTCAGTATCACGGACGCGCTGAATGTGTTCGCATTCCGGCCGGATCTGAACCTGGGAGCCTTCATCAGGGCCTTACAGCAGGATAATTTCTTGCAGATTCTGGCAGAGCCGAATCTGGTGACGACTAACGGAAAAGAGGCAAGTTTTCTGGCGGGTGGCGAATTCCCGATTCCAGTGCTGCAGGGAGGTGGGAACGCGGGTGCGGTCACGATTCAATTCCGCGAATTTGGAATACGCCTGGCGTTCAATCCAGTATTGACGGAAAACAACACGATCAAGATGTATGTCAAGCCAGAGGTTTCGGCTCTGGACACCGCGAACGGGGTGAATATCTCAGGATTTTTCATTCCAGCCCTCTCGACCCGGCGCATGGAGACAAACATCGAGCTTGGTATCGGTCAGAGTTTTGTGATTGGCGGGCTGATTGACGACCGTGTCAGTGAGCAGCTCTCCAGAACGCCCGGCCTGGCTAACATCCCTTTACTAGGGGCGTTGTTCAAGAGTAGATCAATCAAGAAAAACCGGACCGAACTTGTTGTGATTGTAACGCCGGAGCTAACCAAGCCGTTCCAGCCAGGCGACAAGATTCCCGAGCCGTACATGCCGAAGGACTTCTTGGCGCCAATCGTTCCGCCGGCTGCGCAGAAGCAGAGCTCCATTGATCCTGTGAAACCGGAGAAGAGGGGAAAAGTGAAGGCGTCCACATAGACGCCGGAATTGAAGCATTTCGCGGCAGACGATGAGTATTCGCATGGCAAATAACGGGCGGGAAATCACGGCGCTGTTGATCTCTCCTAATAGGGATTTGGCGGACCAGTTTTCTCAATCCATAGGAAAATCGCGCGGGGTGCAGATTGTCTCGGACTTGAAATTGTATCCGGCGCGGCAGACGCTCGAAATGCGCCTGCGGCAACTGCGCCCCGATGCCGTGCTGATTGACCTTGCGACCGATCTAGAGACAGCCTGTGAGCTAATCCGGTTCGTAAGCACTCAGGAGCCTCCAATCCACGTGATCGGACTTCACTTAAAGAACGACCCGGACGCGATTCTACGGTCACTTCGTGTTGGTGCCTCTGAGTTTTTGCATGCTCCATTTGACCCCGCTACCCAGGAAGCCGCCATTTGCAGACTTCAGCGTTTAGTGCAACCGGAGGGCGGATTAGAGCGGGAGGCCGGAAAGGTGATCGTATTCTCCAGTACGAAGCCGGGGTCCGGTGCCTCGACTCTGGCGGCTCAAACAGCTTTCGCGCTGCAGCGCACTACCGGCAAAAGGGTGCTGCTGGCGGATTTCGACTTGATGGGAGGCACCATCGGCTTCTACCTGAAGCTGAATCAGACGCACTCGGTTGTGGACGTACTGCAGCGTGGCGAGCCCCTGGATGCCCGGTTTTGGTCGTCGGCCACGGTCGGAGCGGGCCTTGTTGAAGTGTTGCCGGCGCCCGAGATGCCCTATTCCGAGCCTGTGGATCCGGGCCGGCTGCATGATGTCCTTCAGTACGCCCGGATGATGTACGACTGGGTCATCGTGGATCTACCCGCCATTTTCAACCGCATCAGTTTACTATCTCTTTCGCACTCCGATCGGGCATTCCTAGTTTCTACATCCGAGTTGGCCAGCCTGCACCTGGCCCGCCGGGCGATCAAGCTTCTGAATCACCTCGGGTTCGATTCGACCCGCTTTCAAATGATCATCAACCGGCTGGATAAACGGGATGGCCTGAACGGATCGGACTTGAGCAAGCTATTCGGCTGTCCCATCGATATCAGCTTGCCGAACGACTATTTCTCACTGCACCGGGTGGTAACCCTTGGCGAAGCGCTGGAGGGCGACACGGAATTGGGCAAGGCAGTTGAGGAACTCGCGGGTAAGCTCTGCGGCGCGGTGCGGATTGAAAATCGGGTTCCTAACACGATGCGGCCACGGCCGGCGTTTTCTCAGACTTAATTTCCATCACTAATATGCTTGCCTCATTCGACCAAAAATCGCCAGCACAGCTCACCTGGGAGCAACGCCTGCTTAAGAACTCCGGGCAACCAAGGCCGAGTCTCAAGCCGGAATATCAGGAACTGAAGTTTACGCTACACCGCAAGCTTCTGGACAAGATCAATCTTGAGGCTCTGGCAACTATAGATAATCAGCGCGTCCGTGGTGAAGTGCGGCAGGCGTTGATCTCCCTCATCGACAACGAACCTACATTGTTGAGCGGGTTAGAAAAGCAGCAGATCTCGGACGAAGTTCTCGATGAAGTATTCGGGCTCGGTCCATTGGAGCCCTTGCTGGCAGACTCGACGATCTCAGATATCCTGGTGAACGGCCATAGTCAGGTCTATGTTGAGCGTAAGGGACTTCTTGAACTGACTAGCGTTACGTTTCGCGACGATCAGCACCTTTTACGGATCATCGATAAGATCGTGTCGCAGGTCGGGCGGCGAGTTGACGAATCAACTCCGATGGTCGACGCCCGGCTCAGTGACGGCTCGCGCGTGAACGCAATCATCCCGCCGCTTGCCCTGGATGGGCCGCTCATGTCTATCCGGCGGTTTGCACAGGATAAGCTGACCGCACCGGATTTGGTAGACCGGAAGTCGATGACAGCCGGGATGATGGAACTGCTGGAAGCGGCAGTGAAAGCAAAGCTGAATATTATCATTTCCGGCGGCACCGGTTCCGGAAAGACTACCTTGTTGAACGCACTCTCGGCATTCATCAATCCGAAAGAGCGCATAGTCACCATTGAAGACGCGGCGGAGTTGCAATTGAAGCAGCCGCATGTGGCGCGGCTTGAGACCAGGCCGCCAAACCTCGAAGGGAACGGAGCCGTGCGGCAAAGAGAGCTTTTGGTGAACAGCCTCCGTATGCGTCCCGACCGTATTGTAGTGGGCGAAGTCCGCGGCGGAGAGGCTCTGGACATGTTGCAAGCGATGAATACGGGGCACGACGGTTCGCTTACGACCGTACATGCTAACAGCCCCCGGGATGCTGTGTCGCGCCTCGAAGTGATGGTCTCCATGGCTGCGGCCAATATGCAACTGGTGTCGATTCGGCAGCAGATCGCCTCGGCCGTAAACCTCCTTGTCCAGCCGATGCGTTTGAGCGATGGATCGCGCCGGATCATGAGCATTACCGAGGTTACGGGGATGGAAGGAGACATTGTCACCCTGCAGGATATTTTCGTTTTCGAGAAGCGCGGCCTGAGCCCGGAAGGGCGGGTGATCGGGCGATTTGCAGCAACCGGTATCCGGCCCAAGTTCTACGAAAAACTACTGGCGGCAGGCATTCGGCTGCGGCCCGACCTATTTGACGAAGTATTGGAGATCTGAGGGAAAACCATGAGCACTTATATTTTCATGGTGATGGGGATCTGGCTGCTCGCAATGGCGGCTTGGTACTTTGTCTCCAAGTCGGTTCGGAACGCGGACGCCGGCCGTATTAAGGACCGCTTGATGGGGAAGCAGAAAAAAATCAAAACTTCCGGCACAAGCGAAGCCGTTCTCTTTAGCGCGGATGAGCCATCCAAGGGAAAAATCGTTCTATATCTGCTCGAGAAATATAAGTTGAGCGAAAAACTGAAGGAGCTACTGGAGCAAGCAGGCACCAAATGGAAGCCAGGAAGATTCATTCACTGCTGCATGGCCTTTTTCATCGGATCCTATGTGGTCCTGTATTTCGGTCTCCCCGATAAGCTTCGTCCAGCGGCGATATTGATGGCGGCCGGCGCCGGCTTGCTGCCATTGGTATATGTGCTGCGCCTTCGGCGGAAGCGAATCAATGCCTTCGAGGAGATCTTTCCGGACAGTCTCGAATTTATCTCTCGGTCCATGCGTGCGGGGCACGCCTTCTCGGTGTCGCTCGAGATGATTCACCGGGAATTTCAGGAGCCGCTTGCGAGTGAGTTCCGGCGAACCTTTGACGAGCACAATCTGGGCCTTCCTCTGGACGTAGCCTTGCAATCGCTGTCAAAGCGGGTTCCTTTGCTCGATGTTCAATTTTTTGTTTCCGCCGTTCTGCTGCAGAAACGGACAGGCGGCAATTTGGCTGAAATCCTGGACAAGCTTGCCTACATTATTCGGGAGCGATTCAAGCTTCGCGGCCGCATCCGGTCAATCAGTGCGCACGGAAAGTTGACAGGTATTTCGCTTTCCTGTATTCCGATTGGCGTCGCCGTCTTGATGTTCTATACCAATCCGGATTACGTGAAGTTCTTTTTTAACGACGACGCAGGGAATGTAATGATGGGCGCCGCCGCATTCCTGCAGGTTACGGGATACCTGGTTATGAAGAAGATAGTTTCCATTGAGGTTTGATTCGCGATGGCCCTGTTCATGAGTTTGTTCTTATTCATATTTCTAGTTGTGTTGATTTCGGTGGCGGGTTTGAAGTTTTGGATCCGGCCAAAGGAAGCCATGGAGCGTATCTCCGGGGTAGCGATCGATTCGCGTGAGCGTGCCGCGCCACACCCCAGCCTCATGTTCGGCGACATGCTGAAGAAGCTGGGTACAGTGCTTCCCGCGAATCCGAAAGACGCGAACACAATGCAGCGGCGGCTGATCCGCTCTGGGTTCCGAGGCGAAACTTCCTTGAAGGTTCTGTACGGTGCAAAGGTAACTTTGGCGATTTTGTTGCCCATTTTGATGACCCTGGCAGTGGCTGGCTCCGGCTGGGAACAGCCGAACAAACTCCTGGCTATCCTGGCAGCCGCCGCCGCAGGATTTCTTGGACCTAATGAGTACGTGAAGATCGTGGGCAAACGCCGGCAGAAGCAGATTCAACGCGGCCTTGCCAACTCTCTCGACCTTATGGTGGTCTGCGTGGAATCCGGATTGGGATTGGATCAAGCGATGATGCAAGTGGCCAAAGAGTTGGAGCATGCCCATCCCGAGATTAGCGAAGAGTTCGCACTAGTGAATCTGGAACTCAAGGCAGGTAAGCGCAGGATTGAGGCGCTTCGAAACCTGGCTGACCGTGCCGGTGTGAATGACTTGAAGAAATTGGTTGCCGTTCTCATTCAGGCCGATCGTTTTGGCACGGGCGTCGGACAGAGCCTGCGCGGACATGCTGATTATATGCGCGTGCAGGCTCGCCAAATTGCCGAGGAGAAAGCTGCCAAGCTCGGCGTAAAACTGATTTTCCCGATCTTTTTTTGCATTTTACCCACACTGTTTATGGTTACTGTCGGCCCGGTGGCGATGAGAATTGTCAGGGAACTGATCCCGATGATGAATTCTATCTAGGCGGCAGAGCTGGTTTGTTGTTGCACCTTAGTTATTGCACTAAAGGAGAAAAAACATGGATTCATCAACAGTTCGCATGTTATGCGCTGTCCTGGCCCTCGCTTTGTTGGGCCTAATCGTATTGCGCCGCAAGAAAAACGCAGAGTAATCTTGCCGGTGGTTTGAAGGCAGGTTCGGGCGCGCCGGCAGGCGCAGGCGCGCTCATCGCCAAAAGATCGGAACCCGGATGGCTAGCGATGTTGGCGGCACATCCGAACGGATAAGTATTGCCTAGTTTGATGGACTGAGGGCTGGTTTTTATGAATAGCAAGCTATGGATTTCGGGAGTTGCGATCGCGGCGTGCCTTACGGCCCCGGCCTGGGCGGGGACATTCGGCAGGGTGGTCGCCATCGGCGGCCATGCGGCCGACCTCGCCCTGGACGAAGGACGGGGCGTGTTGTACATAGCAAACTTCACCGCAAACCGCATTGATGTGATGTCGCTGGCGGACAACACGGTGCAGAGATCGATCAATGTCGCATCGCAGCCGAGTTCATTGTCTGTGTCGCCCGACGGCAAATATCTGGTGATTACGCACTTTGGAAACTTCGCGGCACCACAATCGCCGAAAAACGCGTTAACCGTGATCAATCTCGACACCTCCGCCAAGCAGACGTTTGCTCTGGGTGCGACACCTCTGGGAGTGGCATTCGGTATCGACAATCTGGCTTTTCTTGTAACTTCCGCCGAGTTCATCCTGTTCGATCCGGTACTGGGGACAACGCGAACCCTCGATACGATCTCCGGGTTGAAAATCAAGACGATCCCACAGCCGCCGGCTTCTTTTCCGCCGAATATCACTCAGGCGTCCATTGCGGCATCGCGCGATGGATTGTGGATTTTCGGTTCTACCGATCAACTTGATTTCAGCTACAACGTGAGTACAAAGCAGGTTAGTCCGGGTTTCTATACTTCCACTCCCCCGAACGGACCTCGCACCGTGAGCGTAAACTCCGATGGCAGCTATTTTACATCCGGTTGGGCTCTGAATAATCGCGATTTCAATCTTGTCTCCGAGTTTCCCGGACCTCTCGGCACGTTTAATGTGGGTAGTCAGGCGGTAGATTCGTCGCACGGCGTCATCTACGCTCAGATTCCAGATCAGACCGACCCCGCCGGAGTGAATCAAAAACCGATTCTTCAGATCGTCGATGCCGATAATCTCGCCGTAAGGGAGCGCTTGCAGCTTGGGGAGAATCTGGCCGGCAAAAGCGTGATTTCGAACGACTACAACACGGTCTACTCGATTTCCGACAGTGGCGTTACTGTGCTTCCCGTTGGCGCACTCAGCCAGACCCGGCGACTCAAAGCATCGCAGGAGGATGTCGTGTTTCGCGGCAACTTTTGTGACAGGACCAGTTCCTCACAGCAAATCACAATTTCCGACCCGAGCGGCGCGAAGACGAAGTTCGCCATCTCCACGACTACTCCAGGAGTAAGAATCAATCCGTCCAGCGGTATGACTCCGATGCTTGTGAGCGTTTCCGTCGATCCCAGTGCTTTCCAAAACAAGAAGGGGACGACCGTCGCGATGCTTGATATCAAATCGGATGACGCGGTGAATGTGCCCGATTCTGTCCGGGTGATTGTGAACACCAAGGAGCCCGACCAGCGCGGAACGTTTGTTGCCGTTCCCGGCAAATTGGTCGATATTCTTCCCGATCCGTCGCGCGATCGATTCTACATACTGAGACAGGACAAAAACCAGGTTCTGGTGTTTGACGCATCCAGCAACACCCGGATTGCTACTCTTCGCACGGGCAATGTTCCGACACAGATGGCCATTACCTTCGATCGCCGCTATCTACTGGTGGGTAGCAACGATTCCCAGTTGCTCTATGTATTCGATCTCGAAACTTTGCAGCCATCCCAACCCGTCCGAATGCCAGGCGGGCACTATCCGCGGTCTGTCGCTTCCTCGGCGAGAACGATCCTGGTCGCCAATCGTGTTGCCGGCCCGATCCATATGATCGACAAAGTGGATCTTGTGACCCGGACTGCCGCAGCTTATCCATCGCTCGGCGTTTATAACAACAACATCAATATCAACACCTCTCTAGTCGCATCGCCCAATGGATCTTCCATTCTGGCGGTACAAGCGGATGGCAACGTGCTTCTCTACGATTCCACACAGGACACGTTCACCATCTCGCGCAAGGATTCGACGTCGCTGTCCGGCGGCTACGCGGCATCCAATTTCGGTAAGTTCATGGTTGGCAATGCGATGTTGAATCAATCGCTGGTTCCTGTACAGCAACTGGAAACCGGCACTGGCCTGTCATCGGGATTTTCTTTCGTTGGACAAACGGCTTTCCGGGTCACCGCGCCAGACGCTGCCAGCCCCGGCGTGATGCAGCGAGTCGATCTACAGTCTGGCACTGGCGGAGGTGTAAGCCGTATGGTCGAAGCGCCAGTGCTCGGCAATACGGCCCAAAACTTCGCTTTCACACGGACGCTGGCGCCACTCGCCAGTGGCAACACTATCGTCGCCCTCACAACGTCGGGATTCACGGTTCTGCCATGGAATTACGACGCCGCGAGTGCGCCACCAAGAATCGATCGGGTGGTGAATGCAGCCGACTTCTCGCAGCCAGTCGCGCCTGGCGGATTGATCACCATTTTCGGCGGGAATCTGAGTCCAGTGAGCCAGGGCGCCAATAGCGGATCGTTGCCCACTTCCTTAGGTGATAGCTGCCTTCAGGTGAACGGACTTGGGGTTCCCGTGCTCTTTGTGTCCCCAACACAGATCAATGCGCAGTTACCGAATTTCGACGGAAACACAACGCTAGTGCTCAATTCACTCGGTGGTGTCAGCGACAACTTCAACCTGACGATCCTCCCAAACGCTCCCAGTGTCTTCCGTATCCCATCGGCCGGGCCCGACGGAATGACCGCCGCGATCGTGCGAGCCTCCAACAATCAACTCGTGACGCCATCCAATCCGATCCACCGGAGTAGCGATGTCCTTACGATTTATGCGACTGGTCTTGGGCGGACGAATCCGGAGGTGCCCAGTGGAGTTCCCGCTCCAACCGACCAGCTCAGCTTTGTACAAATTCCTCCGGTGGTCACCATTGGCGGCGTGCCGGTCGAAGTTCAATTCGCCGGTCTGACTCCCGGTCAAATTGGCCTATATCAGATTAACGTTCGTCTGAACAGCCGTGTGCCGTTGGGGCTCAGCGTTCCTCTTGTGATCAACCAGGGGAATGGCTCTACTTCACTTGCTGTCCGGGTGATTGACTAAGGTTGCAACACAAAAACGAATACCCTATGCGATTATTTCTTTTCACTATGACGGCGGCGTTGATGGTTCTTCCGGCCTTCGCGCAAAAGTACGAAATCGGTTTCGCGGGAGGAGGCAGTTTCTACCAATCTCAGACTGTCAGCAATCCGAGAGGCGATGCGAGCGCGGGCTTCGATAACGGATGGGCCGCGAGCGTAAACGTGGGCAGCAACATGTACAGGTATGCCGGCGGCGAGATCCGCTATACATATTTGCACAATGATGCGAAACTGACAGCGGGTTCCACCACCGCTAGCTTCGGCGCGGAAGCGCACGCCATCCATTACGACCTTCTGATCCATGCAACTCCGGTGGGTTCTCATATCCGGCCCTATGTGGCTGCTGGAGGCGGGGCGAAGATTTACCGTGGCACAGGCATGGAGGTTCCATTTCAGCCGCTGAGCGGAGTGGCGCTACTTACTAGGACTAATGACGTGGAGGGGTTAATCTCCCTTGGAGGAGGCGTTAAGTTTGCCGCCACCCGCCGAACGTTTTTCCGCCTGGATGTTCACGATTACATTACTCCCTTCCCTAGTAAAGTGATTACGCCTGCGCTCAACTCAAAGGTGAGTGGGTGGATCAACAATATCGCCGCCACCGCCGGGGTAAGTTTCACCTTCTGAGGGTCCTCTTGTATAGTGTGGAAGTGCGAGCTACTTTCCGGGCTTTTTTCTCCGTCCTGGTACTCCTGGCGGCGGCCCGGGCGCAGTCCGGGCCAGCCGCAACTCCCTCCAATGCGAGTTCGCCCCAATATGTTGGGAGCGCAGTCTGCAAAACCTGTCATCCCAATATCTGGTTGAACTTCTACAAGAATCCGCACTACAAGAGCATTGCGTCTGGAACGGAGCCGCCGGAAAGGACAGGTTGTGAAGGCTGCCACGGGCCTGCGAAGGCACACGTCGAGGCCCGGGGCGGCCGTACGACCATTCCTCACGCGTTCTCATTAATGCAGCCGAAGGAGATCCTGGACGATTGCCTGACCTGTCACGTCAAGGATATCTCCCGGGCTAATATTCGCCGTTCGTCTCACACATTAAATGACGTGGTCTGTAGTAACTGCCATTCGATTCACAAGCCGGCAACGCCCAAGTTTCTTTTGGCAAAGAAGCAGACCGATCTCTGTTATACCTGTCATACTTCTGTCCGGGCTCAGTTTTCGATGCCGTTCAAACATAGGGTGAACGAGGGTGTTATCCAGTGTTCGGACTGCCATAATCCGCATGGCACGCCCGCTCCCACCTGGCGTATGGGATTGCGTCCGCGAATGGTGGATCAGGCTCTTGGCAATGAGGAGGCTTGTCTCAAGTGCCATATCGACAAACGCGGGCCCTTCGTGTTTGAGCACGCTCCTGTCCGGGTGGAAGGTTGCGAAGCTTGCCACAGTCCCCACGGTTCTATGAATGCGCGCCTGCTCCGGCGTCCCGTCGTGTTCACCGTTTGCCTGGAATGTCACAACGGCGCGGATCGCTTTGGGCGTCAAGGAGACGGGATTCTTACCCAGTCCCCCTCGCACAACATGGCTGACCCACGGTTCCAGAACTGCACCACATGCCATGTGCGAATACACGGATCGAATGCCGACCCGAGGTTTTTGCGATGAGGGCGCTTCGAGCAACTCTCTTCCCTGCCCTGGTGTTCTGCGCCGTGCAGATTGCTTGGGCGCAACAAGTGGTGGCGCCCACTAACGAACCTGTGGGACCACCACGCGGCGAAAATACGGGCGACTACAACATCACCAACTCGTTTGAAACCGGTTACCGCTGGCATACGGTTGACGGCGATGTTGGTAAGTACCGGAGCGACGTTAATTTCGGAAATGGAATCCGCCTGCTAGGAAGTAACCTAACCATCAACTCCAAGGATGGCCATGGCCACTATTTCGACGAATTGCTGTTGAGCACGCTAGGGCTTGGGAACGATCCATACGAGTTCGCCAACTTCCGCATCCAGAAGAACAAAATCTATCGATACGATCTGCTGTGGCGTGAAAGCGATTACTACAATCCAGCGCTAACGATCGCGAACGGTGAGCATTTTCTGAATACTTCGCGCCGGTTCCACGATCAGACACTGACGCTGTTTCCTCAAGCAAAACTGAGGTTCATCCTTGGATTCGGGAGGAATTCTCAAAGCGGCCCTGCTCTCACCACCATTCAATATCCGGCTGCGTTAGGGGACGAGTTTCCGCTTTTCTCAAACATTCGGAGGGTCCAGGACGATTACCGCCTCGGCGGCGAGCTTGAGATAGCTGGAATCAAGTTGGCAGTGCTTCGGGGTTGGGAATATTTCAAAGACGATACCGGAGAATCGGTCAACCAAACACTGCCCGGCAACAACCCTACCGATCGCATCACGATTACGTCCTTCCAGCGTTCGCAACCGTATCACGGAAGCACGGATAGCTGGCGCGTAAACCTGCTATCCGACCGGAGCAAGTTATACAACCTGAATGGCCGCTTCACGTATGCCGGTGGGCGGCGCGACTTCATCTTCGATGAGAATATACTCGGTACCGACCGGATCGGCGCCGGCCGCCCCATACAGACTTACATCTTCGGAAATGCGCGCCGGCCTTCACTGGCCGCGAATCTCACGGCAAGTCTTTTCCCCACCGGAAAAGTCACGATAACCAACCACACGTCCATCCAGAGCACGCGCATAGACGGCGATTCCACCTTTACGCAAATCAACAACATCACTCAGCAGACCACGCTCTTGAATTTTCAATTTCTCGGCATCAGGACCTTCACCAATACTACGGACGTTACCTATCGTTTTAACAGTTGGATAGGTTTGTATGGGGGGTACCAGTTCTCCAATCGGCGGATCCGCTCTATTGAGCAAACGACGTTCTCCGGCACTTCGGACAACGTAACCGCGGCGCAGAACAACAATGTGAATGCGGGCTTGTTCGGATTGCGCCTGAAGCCTTGGAAGCCAATCACGATCCGGCTGGACGCCGAAGCCGGTCACGCCGACCGGCCCTTTACCCCGATTAGTGAAAGAAATTATCAGCTTTTCAATGCACGCGTGCAGTATAAAGCGAGATCGCTTCTGCTCAGCGCCGCTGCCAGAACTAATTACAACACCAACTCCGTCGCATTCTCTGCGCATAGTTCCCGTTCACGGAATTACTCGCTTGACGCCTCATGGGCTCCGCTGGAATGGTTTAGTTTTGATGCAGGCTATAACAAGCTCCACCTCGATACGATGTCCGGCATTGCCTACTTTCTTCAAGGCGATCTGGTCAACGGTAACTCGGTTTATATCAGCAACATTCACGCGGTGAACGTTGGAATCCGATTCAGCGTCAAAAGACGCGCGGACTTGTATCTGGGCTACAGCCGTGTGCAGGATCTGGGCGATGGCCGAAGCAGCAGCCTTCTTACGCCGGCTCCTTTCTTCGGTGTCGATCCGTTTTACCTGGCGCAGACGTTCCCGCTCTCATTTGAATCGCCGCTTGCGCGGCTTTCGGTCAAACTGAATACGAAATTCCGCTGGAATGTGGGCTATCAGTACTATCGTTACAATGAACAGTTCTTCGATCGCCAAAACTATCGGGCTCACACCGGTTTTACGAGTGTGACCTGGGCCTTTTAGCGTATGAACTTTCGGTTAACCAAAGTCTCCGTCGCAGTCATGCTGTTGATGGCGCTTACGGTCATCATGATCGGTGTGCGGAATAAGAAGCCTCTGGATAACAACTGGCCACTAATCTATTGGCTTCTCGTTCTGACATTTACTTTGTGGTGTGGTGAAGAAACGTTCAACCCTAATTTCATCCTCGCAGGATTGGCTATGGGAATGTTGCTGCGTTTCGAATTCATGAACGCGTTCTTCGCGGGGGTGGTGAAGATGGCGGAGGCTGTTGGTTGGGGATATGTCGTTTATCGCGGGTTCCAGTACATTCAGATGTAGGCGGCTTATCCCTTCTCCACCGGCAGTTGCGCGTTTTGGTAGGCCCGCCACCCGCCGTCGAGCGAAATCACGTTGCTATAACCCATTTTCTGTAAGGCATCGGCGGCCAGAGCCGACCGGAAGCCGCCGCCGCAGTAAAGCACCAGCGGAGTGTTTTTGTCCGGCACCTTCGATTCGATATCGCGCTCAATGATGCCCTTTCCCAAATGCATCGCGCCAGCGGCGTGGCCGGATGTCCATTCGCCGTCCTCGCGGGTATCGACGGTCAGGAATTTCTCGCCACTGGCGAGCTTGCGCTTGTACTCGTCGATATCGATCTCGCGGACGCGGGATTTCGCATCGTTCACCAACGCCAGGAAAGCTTCGTTATGATGTTTCGCGGGAGTGCCCATTATTCTTCCAAACGCTGGATTTTCGCGCCTGCGCCAACCAGCTTCATTTCTATGTTCTCATAGCCTCTATCTATGTGATAGACGCGATCGATGGTGGTCTGGCCGCGTGCGACCAAGGCCGCCAGCACCAGCGATGCGCTGGCGCGGAGATCTGAAGCGATCACCTGCGCGCCGGTCAGTTCCTTGCTTCCCGCCACCACCGCTTGACGGCCTTCGATGCGGATGTTGGCTCCCATCCGGGCCAACTCCTGCACATGCATAAACCGGTTCTCAAATATAGTTTCACTGATGAACGAAATCCCATCCGCCTGCGTCATCAGAGCCATATATTGAGCCTGTAGATCCGTCGCAAACCCCGGGTACTCTTCCGTCGTCATATCGATCGAGCGCAGGCCGCTTCCGGCGCGAACCCGCAGCGCCCCCGGTCCGGCTTCCGCGATTTCCGCACCGGCCTGCTGCATCTTGACGATTAGCGCCGTGAGATGCGCCGGCTCACAATCCCGAATCAGCAAATCTCCCCCCGTGATTGCTCCCGCGATGAGAAAGGTGCCAGCCTCGATCCGGTCGGGAATGATGGTGTGTTCCGCGCCATGCAGCCGTTCCACGCCGGTGATTCGAATGGTGGACGTCCCCGCGCCTTCAATGTTAGCTCCCATTTTGATCAAGAGATCCGCTAGGTCCGCGACCTCGGGCTCCCGGGCAGCATTTTCGATTACCGTTTCACCTTTCGCGAGTGTAGACGCCATCAGCAAGTCTTCGGTGCCGGTCACGCTAATACGATTGAAGCGAATCAGCGCGCCCTGCAACCCATTCGGCGCCGAAGCCTCAATGTACCCATGCTCCTGGCGGGTTTGCGCGCCCAGTTGTTCGAGACCACTGACGTGCAGATTGATGGGCCGGGCTCCGATGGCACAGCCGCCCGGCATGGAAACCCGCGCAGTGCCCGTTCGCGCCAGCAGCGGCCCCAGCACCAGACTCGACGCGCGCATGGTCTTCACCAGATCGTAGGGCGCGGAGGGATCCACAATATTCGCGGCATGGACGGTGAGTGAGCCGCCGGGCGATTCCGCCAGTGTGGCGCCGATATAGCCCATCAGCTTCTGCATGGTGCCAATGTCACGGACTCGTGGAATGCGGTGAAGGACAACAGGTTCGCCGGTCAGCAGGCACGCGGCAAGTACTGGAAGCGCGGAATTCTTGGAGCCGCTAATTGGGATCTCCCCTGCAAGAGGCGTCCCGCCTTCTATCAGAAACTTTTCCATAGGAGCGAACGGTAACGATTAAGATTCGAGCGCCACTCTCACGCGGCCATTAGCGGTCTGTAGAAGTTGTTCCGCTTCCTCCCTGCTCAGGTTTCGTTTCGCCATAACAATGGATGTTTTGACGCTGCCTGTCTGTTCCAGCAGTTCCGATGCGCGGGAATACTCGATGTTAGCAGCTTGGGCGATGATCCTGGACGCTCGATCCAGCAGTTTCCGGTTCTTCGGGTGCAAGTTCACCATCAGATTTCCGTAAACGTACCCGAGCCGGATCATCGCCGCGGTACTTAGCATGTTGAGCACCAGCTTGGTAGCCGTCCCGGCCTTCATTCGTGTGGAACCGGCGAGCACTTCAGGTCCGGATAATGGCTCAATGGGGATCTCCACAGCGGAAGAGAGATCCGATTGTGGAGTGCAACTAATACCGATTGTGAGCGCTCCCATTTCGCGCGCCTTCTTGACCGCGCCGAGTACATATGGAGTTCGTCCGCTTGCGGCAATTCCTACCAGCGCATCCTTTCCGGTAAACCCGCGCGCGAGGAGATCCCGTTCGCCCATTGCCGGATCGTCTTCCGTTGCTTCCGTTGCTTTAGAAAGCGCCGATTCGCCTCCCGCCATGATGCCTTGCACCAGTTCAGGCGGGACGCTGAATGTTGGAGGGCATTCAGCAGCATCCAAAACGCCCAGTCTCCCGCTGGTGCCCGCACCAATATAAAAGAGCCGGCCGCCACGTTCGATGGCTATTACGATTCCATCCACGGCTTTCGCGATTCGGGGAATTTCTTTCGCCACCGCTTCGGCAACCAGTTTGTCCTGTTCGTTGATGATCGTTAGGATCGACGCAGCCGGCAAGGAATCAATTGAGTGCGAAACCGGGTTCGACTGTTCAGTAAGCAATTTATCGAGTGTCATGGACGCAAAAGCCCGAGCCAGGGGTAGTCCCCAGCTCGGGCTTGCCTGTTTCAGGAGAATTATCCTATACGCTAAAGGAACTGCCGCAACCGCAGGTCGATTTCACCTGTGGGTTGCTGAACTTGAACCCCGAGCCTTCCAAGGATTCTACGTAATCCACTTCAGCGCCGTCCAGATACAACATGCTCGCCTGATCGATAAAAACCTTCAAACCACTGAAATTGTAAGTCTTGTCCAGCATATTCGGGCTGTTCTCGAACGCCATCGAGTAACTAAAGCCGGAACATCCGCCGCCTACGACGGAAATTCTTAAGCCTGCGGGCTTTGGCTCCTGGCTGTCCAGAATCTCACGAACCTTGCCGACCGCTGTCTCTGTCAATTGAACCATTCGTTTACCTCCGCACTCTGCGTACACCCCTATTCTACAAGGAATGCCGTGTTAGTGCCACTCCCTTGGATGACTGAATCCTTCCGGACGATCCCAGAATCTGCTATCTTAAGCAGAATCCCGTCGCGGGGCGGCTTTTCAAGCCTCTCGAACGCCGTTCTGGAGCAAATAGGTGGGGCAAGATGGCATGATACGGAATTCCGTTGGAACCAGGAAAAGCCGAGCTGCGTCGCAAGTGTTATGAATAGCTTGAGCGGAGTGCTCCCTTTTCCCGTATCCGGCGAGGAGACTCGTACAAAGGCGAGAGTGGATCATCGAAACTCTGAGGAAGCCGTTCTGGTTCGGCGCGTTCAGGCAAGGGACGAAATAGCGTTCCGTGAGATCGTTGAGCGCTACCAGACGAAAGTTTTCTCAATCATTTACGGCATCCTTCGCAATCATAACGACGCCGAGGACATTGCGCAGCAGGTATTCGCAAAAATCTATTTTTCCATCGGCAATTTTGATTTCCGGAGTTCGCTGCTGACTTGGATCTATAAGATCACGGTGAACGAGTGCTACGATTACCTCCGGAAAAAGCGCGTCAGAAAGCTGGTGTACGAGAGCGATTTCAACGAGGAAGACACCATGCGGATGGAGAACTCGGAGTCAGCGCGCGATCAGCGTCCGATCATCTCCTCGACACTTGAGAAACGCGATTTGATCGGGAAGCTGCTTTCAAAGGTTTCGGAAGAAGACCGCACTCTCATCATGTTGAAGGAAGTAGAAGGTCATTCCGTGGAAGAACTGGCGCAAATGACCGGGATGAATGAGAATACAATAAAAGTTAAGCTTTTTCGCACCAGGCAAAAGCTATTGAAGGCAGCGCAACGATTGACCCGTTCTGGCGGGCCGCTCACTGCTTGATGCGATTGTTTCCAGAGGACAGTTTAGAGCGGACAAAGATCCGGCTACAGGTTGTAAATTTGGGAAGAAGCTATGCATGAGCCTTTGAAGGGACGTATTGAGGATTACCTGCAGGGTGGGAAAGATCTGCCGGACATCGAAAGGCATCTGGAGCAGTGTGGATCATGCCGGGCAGAAGTAGTCGAAATGAAGAGGCACGCGGAACTACTTAGGTCTCTGAAGGTGACCAAGGAACTAGAACTGGATGGACGTTTCTACGCGCGTGTGATGAACCGGATTGAGACGCAAGTGAAGCCTTCCATCTGGAACCTCTTCGGTGAATCCATCTTTGCCAAACGCTTAGCGTATGCATCTCTGTCGTTAATCGTTTTACTTGGCACCTATTTCGTCTCCGCAACCAGTTCCGACCAACAAATTGTTGCATCCTCGCCTGAGGTGATTATGGCGGGCGATGAGCAGCAACCCAAGGAAGTGGGAACCGATCCGCAGAAGGATCGCGAAGCGATTCTGGTCAACCTGGCGACTTACCAAGAATAGACGATGAATCCGGTTCTTTGGAAAAATCCGCGGATTCTATACACGCTGTTGTTTGTTTTCCTGTCCGGAGCCGTTGCAGGCGCTTTTACGGTGCGGATGGCAATGTCACCGGAGCGGCACAAGGCCGGGCCTTACTGGAAAGAAGGCGGCCGCGAGATTTCTTTGCAGCGATTCAAGAAAGAACTGGATCTGACTTCCCAGCAAACTGGCGAGATCGAGACCGTTCTCGACGATTTTGTCATGTATTACCAAACGTTGCAGGCACAGATGGACGACGTCCGTGCTACGGGGAAGAATCGGATTTTGAAATTGCTGCGGGAAGACCAGAAGCAGAAGTTTGAGCGGATGCTTAGTGAGTTGCAAGCGAAACAGATTCACTAACGTCGCCGCTAATTTTCATTGAAACTCCGCTGGTTCGGTGTTACTGTATGAATGACGTGGATTGATTTAGAACTCAGGCTCTTCCTGGGTTCGGCTAATTGCGACCACGTAAAAAAATGCTAAAGGCGAGACGGTCACCCGATAGTCTTCGCCCTGGAACTCCAGGGCTTTTCCATTTCTGGCCGAATCGCTCTGGAGGTTATGTGAGCGTTCGTCCAAATTCCGATTCCCATTCTTTGTCCGGCTCCGAAGGCGAACTCGTGCTGGTTCGCGTGAGCATTGAGCCTCGTCTGCTGGAAGAGTTACTCGAATCTCTCGCGATGATCAGCTTTCCGATTAATCCACAGATCTACCATGGCCGGCCTACCGTGGTTGAATTCCCCGCCTACCAACAGCGCCTGAACGAACTCCGGAACGGGCTGCAGCGGTCTGGATTTGAATCGTCGGCGGTACAAGTCTGTCCCATGCTCGCCGCCATCTCCGTAAGCTAGAGATGCCCCGTTATACTGGTAGTGATCAAAGATGCAAGTTCTCACCGGTCCTCCCGGCTCGGGAAAAACTTCCCATGTTCTGAACCAAGTGCGTGGAGCGCTACGCCAGCGGAACGAGATCGTCCTAATCGTTCCCACGTCCACCATGGGCGAGCATTTCCGGAATCAGCTCGCAAGGGAAGGACTCGTATTCCGCCCATCCACCATCATTACTCTTTCGAAGTTTGCGGCATCGCTGGTTCCCGATTTTCAGCTGATTTCGTCCGCTATGCTTGCCCTCCTGGTGGAGCAAGCTTTGGCGGACATGCCATTTCAGGCATTCGCGGCGGTCAGGAGTTACGCTGGCTTCCGCGCGTCTGTTGTTGACCAGATCGAAGAACTGACGTCGGCAGGAATCACCTCGGAAGCTTTAATGCGGGCATCGAACAGATCGGCGGCGCTGGACGAATTCATTCAGCTCTTTGCTTATATCGAAACGGAGGCCGCGCAGCGTGGATGGTGCTTTCGAGGTGAGCAGCTCGCGAAAGCCGCAGGGCGAATCCGCACAAAAAGAAGCGCCGCCACCATCTTGCACGGATTCTTTTCGCTCACCCGCCCTGAACTGGAGCTTGTCTCTGCTTTGGGCGAATCCGCGCAGCTTCTGATCACCTTGCCCACATGGAAAGGTGCGGAAGATACTCTTCACAGGCTGAAAGCCATGGGTTGTGAAGAGATCCCGTCTCCACCCGTTCTTCCACCCTTTGAGCAACCCAGCTTGCGGCGAATTCTCACGAATGCGCCTACGGCGGACCAGGAGGCGGAGGAGATTGCCCGCCGGATTCTGAGCGAACAGAACGCGGGCCGCGCATTCCGCGACATCGGCATTATTGTGCGCAGTGAAGCTCCGTGTGTTCCTGCGTTACGTTGTGCGCTGGAGCGGTTCGGGATCCCAGCTCGCTTCTATTTCGGCACACGTTTGAAAGATAATTCCGCAATCGCTTATCTAAGCGCGATTGTTGAAGCGATGTTGACGGGATGGGAGCATGAGGCGACTCTTGCTGCATTGCGGAAGAGCGGTTCCTCAATGCCTCTCAATACCAGCACCGACGAGTTTGAATTCAGAGTTCTAAAGATGCTTCCGAATGGCGGACTGGCTGCATTGCGGCAGATTGCCGGAGGCAGGTACGAGCGGATCTTCCGGCAACTTGATTCCATAGATGCATGGAGGAATTCGTCCGCGGCTGCCGGTGAATGGATGGCTCGCTTCCGGCAAATCGGCGCATTCTTCGTTGTGCCCGAAATCACCGATGGCGTAGGGCCTGAGAAGATTGAAGTTTGGAAATCCCAAGCGGCCGCCCTTGGTGCATTTGAAACCGCCTTGGACGAGTTGGGGTCCGTTCTCAAGAGTGATGAGGACATGGGATGCCGGGAGTATTGGGCCAAGCTGAAAACAATCATCGAGGCCAGCACAATTCGCGTGCCCGATCACCGGCGGAACGTAGTACACGTGATCGACGCCTATGAGGCGCGGCAATGGAAGCTGCCGGTGATCTTTCTTTGCGGCTTGCTGGAAAAACAGTTTCCAAAGCACTATTCTGAAAGCCCACTCATTCCCGTCCGGGTGCGGCTGGCACTTTCTAGCCAGGGTATTCCCCTTCGAACGGCTGCAGATCGCCAGGAAGAGGAACAGTTTCTGTTCAAATTAGCGGCCAGCCGCGCGACGTCCACTCTTGTACTGAGTTATCCCTTGATGAATGCGAAAGGGGATGCAACTCTGCCGTCCTTCTACCTCGAAAAGTTGCGCCAGAGCTGCGAGTTGGAAGAAGAACCGGCGCGCCCCTGCCGTCCACAACCGGTTCACGCGGTCCGCCACGCACCCAGCCCCGGCATCTTCGATGAAGCGCTACGCGCCGCTCTAAAGACCACGCACCTATCCTTTCATCCGACCGCGATCGAAACCTTTCTCCAATGTCCGTTCCAGTTTTTTGCAAGGCATACGCTGCGCTTGCAGGATGTTCCTTTGAAGCCGGCGGATCGGCTGAATGCGCTCTTGCAGGGCAATATCGCTCACGAAACGCTCCATCGCATGTACCGGGATGGTGAGCCGTTGACGACGGCATTTGACGCAGTCTGGGCCGCTCAGTGCGCCAAGAATAACGTCGCCGATGGATATCGAGCGGAAGCGGTCCGGCTGGAGTTGTTCCGCAACGTGGAAAC
>JBBPYD010000037.1:0-5185 GCA_038200305.1 Bryobacterales bacterium | reverse complement strand
GGAGAAGTACTTTGTTAAGGAAGGTCATAGTATCTCAGTAAGGATAACCCAGTACTGTCCTGCCTGGAGTACTATAAATACCTAATTTCATCAAAATAATTACCTGATGTGCTGGTAAGGTTTTTTGAGTGTGGTCCCACGTACCACTTGCTCACGCGCGTGGCCTGGATTCGGCTTTCCGAGCCACGCGCGTGAGCAAGCGGTGAGCACCACGCTAGGGTGTAAGCGCTACCAAGACCTTACCGGCAGATCGAAGCCGCTGACAACGCAACGAACAGCCAGCTCAATAGACGTCCGGATTCCAGTTCCAGGGGTGCCCACCGCAATGATTCTGCGGATTTCCAGCCTAGGCGCAGTAAACTCGGTGGTGACGCCACCGTGCACGCGATCAAACGTCTTAGTACTCCTAAGTGAGCCTTGTTTGAAAAACCGAGTGGTATCTTCTTCAACTCAATCCGTAAAATTCTGAAGCAATGCCGTTTGCGTTCTCTACTTCAGGTTTTCCAGCCGTCGCGGACTTACACGGAACGTCCTGCCTTTTCCGCCGGCCTGTCCAACGTAAGCGACGGTTCTCAATTGAGCGAACTGCAGTGGCCCGGAATCCGTGAGGTAGACAGTAAAACAGCAATAATCGCCGGCGGTCCGGCAGGGAAGCATTGTTTCTGCAACATAGTCAAGTTAGTTGAGCCAAACGCAGCACGTCGTTTCAGATGACCCTGAGCGAGGTGTGAGAACGGCCTCCGGCAGCGATCCAGGCGGGCCAAAATGCGGCGATCAGCGATACGAGAAAGAGGAACGCACCAATTGAAGCGAGAATGATTGGATCGTGGGGAGAGACGCCATATAGAAGATTCGATGCGGCCGAACCGGCAGCGGCTGCACCGCCAATTCCAAGAGCTTCGCCGATCAGGACCAACCCGAGCGTGCCGGACACGATTTCGCAGACTAACCTGGGCCTGCTCGCACCCAACGCAGTCTTGATCGCCATCTCAAATCGCCGTTCCGTGATTGTCTCCGCGATCACACTGTAAACGCTGGTAGCTGCCAGGACCGCGGCACAAATTCCAAACCATAACAGCAGGATCATATTGAACCGGTGGCGGGCCGCGTTGCCGTCAATCAGCTCACCGATCGTAGCCACTCCGGCCATGGCCTGACTGGAGTCGGCTTCCGTCAACGTGTGCCGCACTAATGCAGCGAGATCGCGCGCACTTCTTGTTCCTCTTATGACCAGGTATTTTGCCGGTTGCAAAGCCTGCAGGTAAGGCACGAATACATCGACACCTGGTTGGGAGATACTCCGGTACCGGGCATTGGAGGAAACGCCATCACCTTTTTCCAGCCCCCCTATCCCAGTTGAACTCGATACCCCAGTGGAGAATGCCCGGCCTCGCGAAGGCGGTCTGCAAGCGTCTGACTGATGATCGCCACCGGTTCCCCCTCTTCGGAATCGTGATCGTCGAAGTCGCGCCCTTCTATCAATGGACTGCCGACAGTCTTGAAATAGTCCGGTGTGATCACCTCGTAATTCGCCTTGGGAAGCACTCGGGTCTTCTTTCCGCCGGCCTCGAATTCAAATTCGTACGGGACGTCCCATCCGATAGGTCCTTCGAGTGGCCGTATCAAGACGGCAGCCGCCGAGGTTACGCCTGACGCTTCACGCATCGGTTTAGCAGGTTCCGGTAGAACGAACGCTGCGATTCCATATCCGATCCCGCCGGCCCGCGCTGTTGCAAATTCATGGATACCGTATCGCGATTTGCAAACCCCGTGTCGGCGGACATCATAAAGTGGTAACTCAGCAAGAGCAGGGTAGCCATCGCCAGTAGCATAACAGTTACCGATGCCTGCGCCGGGATGAATAGGCTTCTGATTCCGGCGCCTCGGCGGGATCGCGATGACCGGATTCCTCCTCTCGAAGAGTGGCGTCCAAATGCACCCGCGGGAACGATTCGTCCACACGGAACGGGCTAAAAACAAATGTGCTTCCAAACCTAAACACGAGTTGACATCTGACCGGTAAGTAAGTGGTAGGAGGGAATCGCTTTGAAAGGCATTGGTTTTACTGAATTTCTCGATATGGTCGATGACCGGTTCGGGACCGAGGTCACCGAGACTATCATTGAGCAAGCCGGCGTTGCCAGTCAGGGTTCTTATACCGCGACAGGGACATACGATCATGGCGAGATGCTGTGCCTGGCCGCCCAACTCAGCACAGCCACCAACGTCGGAACGGAAAAGTTGGTTTCTGCCTTCGGCGAGCACCTGTTTCAGCGCTTCACGCAGATGTACCCGCAATTCTTTCGGGGTATCACCTCGACCGAAGAGTTCCTGCCGCATGTGGAGAACTGCATCTGTGCTGGTTCAGCGTGAAATGGAGAGCTGGCGTTCCCCGTTAGCGAGTATACCGCCATCTTCCGCGGCCAGTTGGGAGAACCCAGCCCCATCCAGGTCGCGGACGGTGGAACAGGCGGCAGTTGAAACTGCAACTCATTTCAAAAATGAGATCGTTGGTTGGTCTCCCATTCACACAGGGCGGGCGGGTCTGGGCGCTCGCGGCCTAAGGCTCGGCTTAAAGCAGAGGCTCATACTGCAATGAGAAGAACAAACTGGCTACGAGAAGAAATCTCGAATCCACGGCGCGCCAAATATATCAACAAGCGGGCGCGCTATGGCATAGGAAGGTTCAGCAGGTTCCAGGGCCGTGAGGCTTGGCGTTCCACCTGTGCCACTATTTGCCGCTCCAAAACGCGGCCTGCGAGACGGGTCTCGACCCAAATTCGGAACTTCATTCAACTCCAATTTGCCAAGCGCTCGGCCAAGCAATTGCCGCGGCCCTATCTATATTCTATAGTATGGCCGCCCCCAGGGCCGCTCAACCCATGAATCGAAATCTCGCCCAGACAGTCGTCAGCCCGGCAGAAGCGACGGCGATGGCGATATTGTCACCGTTCTTTAGCCTCCCTTCCTTTACAGCGTGCGCCATCGCCAGAGGGACCGAAGCCGATACGGTATTCGCGAAACGCGAATGCGTCTGATAAAAGATCGTTGGCGACCGTCCGCATCCAACAGCCACCTTCTCGCCTGCCAGATCGCTGGCGGCGTGGCCGAATACGATATCGGGATAGTACCGGTTTATTTTTTCGTCTTCGTGGAAGTGGCTGATCAGCTTGCTGGTTCCGACCAGGAACAGCTCTTGCGAATCGGAATAGAACTGAAATGGGGTCGCTTGGGCCGGCACGGCTGGGCCGCTGAATTCGCGGAAGTTCGGCAACGGGAGCATGCATAAATTGTGAAATTCAGCCCAGGTTCTGAAGCTCGCGTAGTACCCGACGTCATCCTCGGTGTCGCACAGGATGGTCGCCGTCGCAGCCTCTCCCACCGTAAACTTCGCGAAATTATGCCCGAGATCCCGGATCGACTCGAAACGAAAGTTGATATATTCGTGGAAGTTGAATTCGGCGTTGAGGATCATGATTCTACGGTACAGTCCGCAGCGCATGAACGCCTGTGCAATGTGAATGGCGCGAATCCAGCTCGCACAGGCATCAAGCACGTCAAAGCAGGTGGCTCGCCGAAGACCCAGTTGATCCTGAAACAAATTTGCAGCTGACGGTTCCAGAAACCCCCTGCCAACCCCGACGAAGATGAGCAGTTCGATGTCATCGGGCGACATGCCAGCGGCTTTAAGTGCAGCCTGTCCGGCCCGGACCGTTAACTGACGGGCCGTTTCTCCCTGAGCGCGCACGTAGCGGACCTTGGTGCCGGCTTTGGAAAACAGATACTTAAGGCCTTTTTCCAATCGTCCACAGTCGGAGCTGGAGAGCGTGCCGCAGCTCTCCGCGATGACTTGCGCGATAATTCGTTCGTTCGTCAGTTCTTCGCTGGGAAGAACAGATGAAATGGCAGCAAATTTCATTGTTTACTCCATGAATGCAAAATGATGGTCAAAACAGGAAAAATCCGTCCTCGACCATTTCGGCCAGACTCTGATCGAACGCCGCGATGATCGTCGAAATGTGGACGTCCTCCATCGCCGCGTTCAACAGCATGGTGTGAAGTTCCGGCAGATGCACGCGGTGCCTTCGCATGTAATAGGATAGCGCCAGATTGGCGCGATGGTTCGTCCCGGCCTGCTTGGCGCGGAAATGCGGCGCGTTTCGATGATCGAAGGTCAGCGTCAGGATCGATCGAGTGCCTGACACCTGCACCACTACGTGGCGGCTATCCGCGGCGGCTTTGAGCTCGGCCACCAGCCTGCAGGTCTGGTCGTCCAGCCTGACGTAAATCTCGGGGCGCTGCCGCAGATATCGTAGGATTGCCAGCCCTGCCGTACAGGAATACGCATTGCCGCTGAATGTACCGCCTACGAAAACCTTGGATTCCGAATCGACGAAAGGATCGTTTGAACCCCTCGCCAGTTCGATGATTTCGCGGCGTCCCACAACCGCCGCGCACGGCAACCCGCCTCCGATGATCTTGCCGAGGCAACTGACATCGGGCTCGATTCCCAGCAGCGTCTGGATGCCCCCGAAGGCAACCCGAAAGCCGGTGACGATCTCGTCGAAAATCAACAGCACACCGGTTTCAGAACAGACGGCGCGAAGTTGCAGCAGGAATTCCTCATCATAGCAGCCGAGCGTGCTCGGCATCGGCTCGCAGATCACGCAGGCCAGTTCATCCGCGGCTTTCCTAAGCCGGCGCAGCGACGAGGGATCGCCATACTGCAGAATCAGCATATCGCCCACGGCGCGCTCGTCGACACCGGGCAAGTCGATGAACGGTTCAGGCTCGCTCGCCGGACCGGCGAAGCGAAACCAGGAACTCACCATGCCTTGATCGGAATACCCATGGTAGTGCCCCTCGAACTTGGCGATGCGCCGACGTTTTCGGAACGCCCGGGTCAGCCGAAGCGCCTGCAGCACGGCCTCGGTGCCTGAGTTGGCGAAGATGACCTTGTCAGCGCCGGGAAACGCTGCGGTCAGCTCTTCCGCAAGCTCGACTTCCGCAGCGTGGCCGATCGCATTGACCCCGACATCCGCCGCCGCAGCAAGCGCTTCCCGCAACACCGGGTTTCCGTATCCGAGCAGGTGGGGACCGAATCCGCACGCCAGATCGATATAGGTATTGCCGTCGAAGTCCTCCAGCTCGCATCCGTGCGCGCGGCGTACAAAAATTGGATACT
>JBBPYD010000036.1:0-18289 GCA_038200305.1 Bryobacterales bacterium | reverse complement strand
TCAGCCGCTCTCAGATCGCCGATGGTATGACAGGAGAGACTAATAAGATCGCCGGGTCTTAGGAGCGGCCGCAAGTCGCACGGTGCAATGGAACCGCCCGCTAAATGCACTCCATGAGCGCCAGCCGCCACCGCAACATCGGCGCGTCCGTTCACCAGGATGCGTGTACTGGAGTGCCGTGCAGCATCAACTGCCTTTCGCGTGAGATGGAAGAGATCTCTCGCGCTGAGATCTTTCTCGCGGATCTGGATGTAATCGACGCCGTTCGAAACGGCCAATTCAATACTCTGCAGCAGCCGGCCGATGCCGCCGAGCGCGTTGCGGTCAGTGATATAGCAGCGGAGCATCACAGTACCCGGAGGGAGCGGACGGGGAATTCGATCGCCCATTCGCGTGCATACCTGTTCCGCTCATACTCAACCCGCGTCACCTCTACGGCCAGATCTCCAGCGAATTCGAACCTTGCGGTATCCGGCGCTTCGATCACGCGCAGCAGTTCCGCGGGGATTTGATTTGGCCCCAGCTTACCCTCCTTCGGAATGGCTTTCAACTGCCGTGGCGAGACGGCGATATGCACGCGGTCGCCCCGCAGACGGCCCGGATAGTACTCACCAATTAGGTCAAAGTCCCCATATCTCAACACGCTGGTGTTGCGCGACGGATCGAGCGTGCGGATCTCCATCGGCAGGATATTGTAGATGCCGAGCACGCGCGCTACTTCCAGGTTTGCAGGGTGATCGCAAACCTGGGACGGCGAACCGCTCTGCATTATCCGCCCGGCCTGCATGACGAACATCTCACCGGCAAGTTCAAAGCATTCCTCCAGACTGTGCGTCACCAGCACAATGGGAAGTTGAAACTCTTCCCGTATTTTACGCAGGATGCTGTACAACTCCATCCGTAGAGGCGCGTCAAGCCCACGCGCGGGCTCGTCGAGCAATAGCATCTTCGGAGATCCAATCAAGGCACGTGCAATGGAGCATCGCTGCTTCTGGCCTCCCGATAGTTGGTGGGGCTTGCGGCCCGCCAGATCCTTGAGGCGGAACTTCTCCAGCATATCGGCGATCTTGCGGTGACGCTCGCGGCGAGGCCACATTTCCGCTGCGAAGGCTAAGTTGCCGCGGACCGTCATGTGCGGGAACAGCGCGTAATTCTGGAACACATACCCGCAACGGCGATGGCGGGGCGCAATGTGGATGCTGGCCTGTACATCGAACAAAATTCGATCGTCCACCAGAATTCTACCTTTGTCGGGCCGCACGAAACCGGCGATGCAGTCCAGCATGAGAGTTTTACCGCTGCCGCTAGGTCCGAATAGCGCCGTGACACCGCTAGATGTTCCGAATTCGACATCAAGGGAGAATGCAGTGGAATCGCGCCCGGCTGGAAACTGCTTTTGCAACCGGGCCTGAATCACCGTGCCGCCTGCCGAACCGGAAGGAAGCCGGCCCCTAGGCGATTCGCGACAGACAAGATGAGCAGAGTAATGGCCGAAATCACCAGCACCAGAATGCGCGCAGTCTGTCCATTGCCGGCTTCCACCGCGTCAAAGATGGCAACCGCAACGGTCTGCGTCCGATGCGGAATGTTGCCGGCGATCATGATCGTGATTCCGAAATCGCCCAGCGAGCGGGCAAACGCAAGTGCAATGGCCGCCAGGATAGATCGCCACGCAAGGGGAAGACTGACCCGGAAGAAGAGCTTGAGCTCGGATGCGCCCAAGGTCCGTCCGGCGCGTTCATAGGCGTGGTCCACGCTTTCCAGTGCGGCCCTTGCGGATTTGATCAGCAACGGCGCCGAATGGAACAGCGCCGCCACGACAGCGGCCTGCCAAGTGAATACAAGAGGCGCGCCAAGAATGGATTCGTACAGGTGGCCCAACGCTCCTTCCCGTCCGAACGCGACCAGCAAGTAATAACCGAGCACGGTCGGCGGCAGCACGAGAGGAAGCGTGACGGCTGCGTCCAGAACTTCCTTGCCACGAAAACTACGATTGGCCAGTATGTACGCGAGCGCAAGTCCGATGCAGATAGATAAGAGAGTTGCGATTGCGGCAACACGCAGGCTAAGCCACAGCGGGAACCAATCGATCTGCATTCCTAAATTATACGAGGCGGAAAAAAACGCGAGGAAAAGGCTTTTAACCTTTCCCTCACGTGGAAGGTGTACAGGGGAGGAAATGTGACTAGCTTTAACCGTGGTTCTCTACACGCAGGTCATTAGTTACCGAGAAAACTCCAGGGACACCGTTTGCTCTGATATTAGCGATGTTCTTGTCGCCGTCATTCGCAACTACACCAGTCAGCGTAACGTTGCCGTTTTTCACGATGATATGGATGGGCGGCACGGCCCCCATCGCATACCGCTGCAATGCCGGATAGCCGTAGATCGCGCGATAGGTCGCAATGCGAACCCGGTCGTCGTTGGGTGAGAGAGGAAGCACTTCAATGTTATTCGTCACGCTGTTTACACCCTCAACGTTCTTTACAACATTTTCCGCATCGGATTTCAAAGTGGGGCGTGTCACCTGACCCATCAACGTGACGTGATCGCCGTTCACTTGATATGCCAGATTGTCAAAAATGTTGTAATACGGCAGCATCACCAGTTCGTGCCGGACCTCTTTCTCCAAACTGGTTCGAGGTACATTTATTTTTGCCTTATTATTGTTCGCGTCCGCGGCTTGAACTAACATTGGCGCGGAAAAAACTACACCAGCCAATGCCAGTGTCAGTGTCATACTTCTAATTTGTCTTTTCATATCTCCTCGCACTCATAAGATGGGTTCTTGGGAGAGACCGTTACAAGTTTTACCGTTGTTTACGAATCGGAGGAATCGGCTGTAAAGGCGAGGGGTTTTGTGGATTGGAGGGGCCGTGCCGACCGGTCGATTAACTCAGGCGCGAGGATATCCGCCGCCGACGTAGCCCCTTTCTCTTTGATGCGGCGCGCACTCACAAGGACTCTGGATTCCAGAGTGGCGGCTGCCTTGTTGTAGCAGTCTACGGCGCGGTCGAGACTGGCGCCGATCCGGCTGAAGTGATCGGTCAGGATACGCAAACGGTCGTAGATCTCACTCCCGAGATCGCTGATTTCCTTGGCATTTTCCGCAATCTGTTCGTGCCGCCAACCGTAGGCGACGGCCTTTAGAAGCGCGATTAAGGTGGTGGGCGTGGCCAGAATGACGCGTTGATCGACGCCATGTTCAATTAGCCCGCCATCCTGTTCGAGCGCCGCGCTGAAAAACGCCTCGCCGGGAAGAAACGCGACCACGAATTCCGGTGCATTCTCAAATTGCGCCCAATATTCTTTCCTGGATAGCTTGCCTAAGTGAGTGCGAACCTGTTCGGCATGCTGTTTCAGCCCTGCCATCCGTAACCCCTCGTCGGTAGCTTCAATCGCATCGAGATAAGCCGAGAGAGAAACCTTGGAATCGACAACGATACGCCGGTTATTGGGTAAACGAATCACCATGTCCGGCCGAAGGCGGCCATCTTCCGTTACCACGCTTTGCTGTTCTTGAAAGTCACAATGCTCGATCATGCCGGCCATTTCCACCACGCGCCGGAGCTGCATTTCACCCCAGCGCCCGCGCGTTGCGGGAGCCCGGAGAGCGCGGACCAGATTCGCGGTTTCGGCGTGCAACTGAGACTGTGATGTGGCCAGGGATTTCACCTGATCGGTCAGCAGCGTGTAGGCCGACTCGCGCGCGATTTCGATTTGATGAATTTTCGTGCCGACCACTTCCAGCGATTCTTTCAGAGGTTTCAGCGTCTCCGTAATCGCCTGCTGCCGGGTCTCGAGTTCACTTCGGGCGCCTTCCTGAAACCTCGATAGGGCGGTATTTGCAAGGTCGAGGAAGGCACGATTGTTCGAGTGGAGCGCCTCCGCTGAGAGGGCCTTGAAAGAGTCGGACAACGCGCGTTGAGCGTCGTTCAGAACGGCAAGTTTGTCATTAGCCGCTTTGCCGGTCTCCTCGAGTTTGGCCTGGAGTCCGGCCTTGGCTGCCGTCAGCGCCGTGTTCGCGGCTCGTAGGTCCGAAATCGTCTGGTCCTGGGCAGTTACCCGAAGCACGCTTGTGTTGAGGCGCTCCCCCATCACCATATGCCGTATGAATAACCAGATGGCGGCGCCAGTGGACGCCAGAGCGGCAATAAGAACAGGATCCATAAGAAATGTTTCCACCTTGATTTTACCAGTTAGGAAACTTACAGTACGTACATGGCCCGCCGGCGATTCTTTGTAGACGAAGTACACAACCAGCACGCCGAGTTGGTGGGGGAAGAGGCGCGGCATCTCTCGCATGTGTTGCGCGTGGAAGTGGGCCAAAAATACGAGATTTCCGACAACCGGGATGTATTCCTTGCCGAAGTGGAAATGGCGCGCAAGGAGCGAGTGGTCTTCCGCACGCTGGAAAAGCTGTCTTTCGCCGAGCCTGTGGTGCAAGTCACGCTGCTCGCATCGCTGATCAAATTCGATCGTTTCGAACTGATTCTGGAAAAGGCGACAGAGCTTGGCGTGCATAGCATTATTCCGGTGGAGGCCACACGCAGCGAGCGCGGGTTGGAACGTGCCGTGGAGAAGCGCCTTACGCGTTGGCGGAGAATCGTGCTGGAGAGCAGCCAGCAATCGCGCCGTGCCAGGCTGCCCGCAGTAACCGGACCAGTGAACTACGCCACGGCGCTCAAGACTGGGGCCATAGCCCGTCTGTTCTTCGATGAAGAGCGGACCGGCGATCCCATTCTGCAGGCAGTGTCTGCGCCTACCATGCCCGAAAGCATTGCTCTCTTAGTCGGGCCGGAAGGCGGATGGACGGATTTGGAACGGGAGCAGTCCAAGGCTGCGGGATGGAAGCCCGTTTCGCTTGGACCGCAAATCCTTCGGGCCGAAACAGCCACTATTGCAGCGCTTGCCGTCCTAAATGCGGCTTTTTATTAAATCGGCATAACTAACCGGGGAACCTTTTGCGCGTCGTACCGTATTGTCGATATGGCCCACTTTATCCAGGACCTCCGGTTCGCGATTCGTACACTGAGCAAATCGCCGATGTTTGTAATCATCGCCCTGTTGTCGCTCGGGTTGGGAATCGGCGCCAACACGGCGATCTTCACCTTAATCGACCAGGTCCTGCTCCGTCTGCTACCGGTCAAAAATCCCGAACAGCTCGTTTTGCTTTGGGGACGAGGCGACCATTACGGCAGCAACAATGGACCGAACAAGCTCTCCTATCCGATGTACGCCACTTTCAGGGATAAGAACAAAGTTTTCAACGGCATGTTCTGTACCTGGCAAACTTCCATGAGCCTGAGTTCCAGCGGCAAGACGGAGCGCATCTCGGGTGAATTGGTGTCGGGAAACTACTTCCCGGTGCTGGGCGTCGGGGCGGCGCTCGGCCGTGTCTTCACCGCGGAGGACGACCTGATGCAGGGCGGGCACCCGTTGGGAGTGCTCAGCTACGGATTCTGGCAGAGCCGCTTCGGGCACGATCCCGGAGTAATTGGAAAGAAACTGCTGGTCAACGGCTATCCGATCACGATTATCGGCGTGAGCCAGCGTGGCTTTGATGGAACCGACCCCGGCTTTTCGCCACAGATCCGGATTCCCATGATGATGAAAGCCCAAATCGACCAGCTCGGCTTTTACACTTTGAATCAACCGCGCGGCCGTTGGGTGAACACTTTCGGACGATTGAAGCCAGACGTTACCCTTGACCAAGCCAAGGCTGGATTGCAGCCGCTTTTTCACCAAATGCTCCAGGTGGAAGTCCAGGAGAAAGAATTCGCGAAGGCCTCGCCGCTGACGAAACAGAATTTTCTCAAAATGTGGATGGATCTGCTGCCTGCCGCCAAAGGCAAGTCGCAATTACGCCGCCAGTTCTCAAAACCTCTGCTGGTGCTGATGGCGATTGTCGCACTGGTCCTGCTGATCGCCTGCGCCAATGTGGCTAACCTGCTAATCGCCCGCGCTACTTCCCGCCAGAAGGAAATCGCGATCCGGCTGGCGCTGGGCGCAAGCCGGTACAGAATCGTGTCGCAACTGCTGGTGGAGAGCTTACTGCTGGCCCTTGCAGGAGGGGCTTTGGGACTTGCGCTGGCGGTGTGGATCGACCGGCTGCTGATCGGCTTTCTTCCTGGCGGCGACACTCCAATGACGGTTTCGACCACGCCCGACTGGCGCATTCTGGCGTTCAATCTTTCGGTCTCGGTGCTCACCGGAATCATCTTTGGGCTCGTGCCGGCGCTGCAATCCACGCGGCCAAATGTAGCCTCCACGTTGAAGGATCAGGCAGGCTCGTTGGCGGGCGGAACTTCAGTCGGCCTGCGGAAAGCGTTAGTGGTGGCGCAGGTGACTCTCTCGCTGCTGTTGCTCATCGGTGCTGGATTGTTCATCCGCAGTCTGAAGAACCTGAAAGAATTGGACCCCGGCTTCCGCACGAAGAACCTGCTCACGTTTCTAGTGAACGCGCCAATGAACGGATATAAACCCGAGCGTAGCCTGCAGTTTTACCGGCAACTGACTGAGTCACTGAACGCGATCCCAGGAGTGGAATCGGCGAGCCTGGCCGTCATCCCGGTTCTGGAAGGGGACGAATGGGATCAGAGCATGACCGTGGAGGGCTACGCGGCCAAACCTGGCGAGTGGGTTGATCCGCATATGAACTTCATCTCGCCTGACTATTTCAAATCCCTGAATGTTCCGCTTTTGGTGGGCCGCGATTTCGACGTCAAGGACGAGAAGAGTGCGCCCAAGGTGGCGATTGTAAATGAGAAGTTCGCCAAGCGCTATTTCGGCGAGACCAACGTCGTTGGACGGCATATCGGTCAAGGTGGGGATCCGGGGACGAAGACCGATATCAAAATCGTCGGCGTCGCCCGGGACACCAAATACGAAAGCATGCGCGACGAGATTCCATTAGAGGTGTTCCGGCCATACCGCCAAATGAACTTCGTGGTGGGCATGTCGGCGTACGTCAGGACGGCGCGCGATCCCGATCAAATGTTCTCTGCAATCCGCGGCACGGTGCGGGGGATCGATCCGGATCTGCCCGTATCCGGCATGAAGACGCTGGAGAAACAGCTCGAAAACTCCCTGGTCACCGAGCGTCTGGTGGCAAGCCTTTCGAGCGCCTTTGGGCTGCTGGCGACCATGCTGGCGGGGATTGGGTTGTATGGCGTGATGGCCTATACGGTGGCCCGCCGGACACGCGAAATCGGAATTCGCATGGCGCTTGGAGCGGCGGCTGGGCACGTGGTCTGGCTGGTGATGCGTGAAGTGCTTCTGCTGGTGGGAATAGGGATTGCGATCGGTTTGCCGGCCGCGTGGGCTTTGACACGGCTGGTTCAAACACAGTTGTACGGCATCACGCCAAACGACCCGATAACCATTGGGCTGGCGGTGCTTGGCATAGCATTCGTCGCGCTCACGGCAGGTTATCTGCCTGCAAGGCGCGCAACACGCGTCGATCCAATGCGCGCTCTTCGCTGGGAGTAACGCCGCCACCCTGGATTAACCGTATTCTTCCGGGGCGCCTTACAGATTACAATTTAGCCATGGCCCCAGTTTCCCGTAGAGAGTTTTTCGGCGCTTCCGCTGCTGCCGTTCTATCCACCGCGCGCAGTTATTCAGAAATAAAGGGAGCGAATGAGCGTCTTCGCGTCGGCGTCATCGGCTGTGGCGGCCAGGCGATGGGCCATATGCGCGCACTGAAGCGCAACAAAGATGTCGACAATGTGGAAACCATTGCGGTTTGCGATATCTACGACAAACGGTTGGCTCAGGCAGCCGAACTCACGGGCGGCAAGCCGTACAAGAACTATCATGAGATGCTTGCCAACAAGGACATTGATTACGTCCTGATCGCCACGCCCGAGCACTGGCATAGCCAAATGACGCTGGATGTGGCGGATGCCGGCAAGCACATTTACTGCGAGAAGCCGATGACGCGCACGGTGGAACAGGCCAAGCGGGTGGTGGCCAAGATTCACGGCGGCAAGGTGAAGATGCAGGTGGGCGTGCAAGGTACGTCAGACGATTCGTACAAGACGGCGAACCAGTACATCAAAGAGGGAGCGCTGGGGAAAGTGGTGCTTGCCCAAATTGATTACTCGCGCAACCACAAAGACGATTTCTGGGCTTACCCGATTGATGCCGACGCGAAACCCGGCGTGAATCTCGATTGGAAAGCGTTTCTAGGCAATGCGCCGAAACGCCCATACGATCCGGATCGATTCTTCCGGTGGCGGCGTTATTGGGACTACTCCGGCGGCATCTCAGGCGACCTGTTTGTCCATCGCGTGACGCGCATCATCAAGTCTTTGGGCCTCACGTTTCCCGATAAAGGCGTGGCGGCGGGCGGCAAGTTCGAATTCAAAGACAGCCTGGCGGAAATCCCGGATACGCTCACTTTCCTACTCGACTACCCGGAAGGCCTTACGGTGCAACTGGTCAGTTCCATGGCGAATGATGCGCCTATCGATCATTTGATCCGGGGACACAAAGCGACATTGCAGTTCACCCGCACGGGCTTTACCATTCATCCGCAAGGTTTGTTCAAAGACGAGGCCAAGGAAGTGGTTTACGTGAAGACCGGAGCGGAAGACCTCGGGTTGCACCATCGCAATCTGCAGAACGCGATTCGCAAGAATGAAGAGCTTCACTGCGATTGTAACCTGGGCTACTACGGCGTGGTAGCGTCTGAGATGGGCAACACATCCTATCGCAAGCGCAAATACATGAAGTGGGATAAAGCAAAAGAACGGATCGTCAACGCTTGAAACCCTTCCTTATTCTTGCTCTCACCTCTGCGATCGCCATGGCGCAACCACGTTATGACCTGCTGTTGAAAGGCGGCCACGTTATTGACCCGAAGAACCAGGTGGACGCCGTGCGCGACGTCGCGATCGGCAAGGGACGGATCGCGGCGGTAGCCGATTCCATCGAACCTTCGGCTGCCGCCAAGGTGATCGATGCCGCTGGTCTCTACATCACTCCGGGTATCGTTGATATTCACGTCCACGTGTTTTACACGACGAATATTCCGGCGGCCTGGGCCGGGGACAACAGCATCGCGCCGGATTCTTTCAGCTTCCGGACCGGCGTGACCACCATGGTGGACGCGGGCAGCGCGGGGTATCGGAACTTCGACCAATTCCGCGCGACTGTGATCGACCGTGCGCAGACTCGCATTCTCGCCATGATCAATGTGGCCGGTTACGGCATGATGACCAACATCGTGGAGCAGGATGTGAGCGACATGCTGCCTGACCGGATCGCCGAGATTGTAAAGAAGAATAAGGACGTGGTTGTCGGAATCAAGACCGCTCATTATGAGAAGCCCGACTGGACTTCCGTTGACCGTGCGATTGAAGCGGGGAAGTTGACGAATCTGCCGGTGATGGTCGATTTCGGGTTTTTCCGTCCGGAGCGGCCGTACTGGCAGTTAGTGACCGAGCGCCTGCGGCCCGGGGATATCAGCACGCACATGTTCCGTGGAACGGTGCCATGGATTGATGAAACCGGAAAAGTTTACGGCTACCTGAAGCAGGCCCGCGCCCGCGGCGTGAAGTTCGATGTGGGACACGGAGGCGGAAGCTTTGTCATGCGCAACGCGGCGCCTGCCATCGCTCAGGGGTTCTATCCCGATTCGATCTCGACGGATCTTCATGGCGCCAGCATGAACAAGGGGATGATGGACTTTCCTACTACAGCTTCGAAGCTGATGGCGATGGGGATGCCGCTGCAGGAAATGGTGCTTCGTTCTACCTGGATGCCCGCACAGATGATCCATCATCCGGAACTGGGGCATCTGACCGTGGGAGCACTCGCGGACGTCGCCATGTGGACGGTGGAAAAAGGCGATTTCACATTTCGCGATGCCGAAGACGCAACCATTAAGGGCCATGAGCGCCTTCGGTGCGAGATGACGTTGAAAGATGGTGTGATTGCGTGGGATTGGAACAGCCGCGCTGGCATCGACTATAAAAAGCTTGCGCCGGATTATGGCATCCGGCCCGGCATCGACACCATTGTGCTGCCGCCTAAGCGCTCCGAACCACCGCGCTGACCGGTTTTGATCCTACAGGAATCATTGTGAACAGAGCCGCCTGCTTTGTCCGGCCGCTCTGGATGGCGCCGAGCCGGATCACTGCCATATCGCCGGATTTCCGGTTCAGAACCAGCGCGTACTGGTCTTCCGGCGTGATCGCGATAAAGCCAGGCTCCGACCCCACCGCGGTTACAGCGATCACTTTCTGGGTAGCGATATCGAAGATGCTCACGTCCCCGGTGAGTGGATTCGCAATGAATAGAAAGCGGTCTGACGCGCACATGGCCCCTGGCGCTCGTCCGGCGAGAACGGTTTGATTCACTTCGGGAATTCGGTACGGGAACACGACCACCACCGCATCCATACCTTCTCCAGTGATGAATAACTGTCCGCCGTCTTTGGTGAAGCAGAAGTTGTCAGGCCGCACCGCCAGTGGAAGATTAGCTATTACCCTTCCACCGGGCGTTTGCAGAACCGACAAAATACGATCACCGGTGTTTGCGGCCAGCAGCGCTTCACCGTCGTTTCGAAATCGCAAGGTTCCAACCGAGGTTCCAATGTGAAGCGGACGGTCCACGCGGCGCATTCTCAGATCGATTAATCCGACCGACCCGGCCGCGCCATAGCTAACGGCACAGAGATCGCCCACGCGCGAAAGATCGAAATCTCCTGGCTGCAAAGGCAACGGGATCTGCGCTTCCACGTGGAAGCTTGTGAGCCCGATTCGCACCAGCCTGTGCGCATCCTGGCTCAATATCCACAGAGCTGAATTGCCGGGCGCAATTCGCATCGCCAAAGCTGTGGGCGCGGCCTGCACTTTGCGAGTTACCTTCAGGGTCCCGGTATCGATCTCATGAACGGTGCCGGTTCTGGGAGTCAACGCGTATACAAACGTCCGCGTGGGATGCGAGATAACCGCGGTCGGCTCCGCATCGAGTGGGATATGCCGGATGACCGAGAAGCTTGCCATGTCCACAACAGCGATCGCCTTACCGTCTTCATTGGCGACAAAAACATATCCATTGAAGCCGCCCACTTTCTTTGCACCGCAAGCCGCGGTGAGCGCGGAAACTCCGCCTAGCATCCAATGGCGCCGATTGATCACGTGAGACCATTCTAATTGGTGCTGGCGATCTTTGCCTTTTTTTCGTTGCTGGCCGCCGCTGAGAATCCAGGGCGGATCGCATTGACGCCGCCGCTGGTTAAGTGGAAGGCCGAAATTGAAGCTACCGAAAAGACCACCATTGTTCTCGCTCGCGTGTTTACGGATAGCGCGCATAACGAACTCGTGCTGCCCGCGGATGTGGAGTTCCGTCCAATGCTGAAGAAGCTGCTTCAAAACGAGCCTTTTGTGGCGCAGTTTCTGCAGACCCATGCGATGAACGTAAATATCGACACGGGGTATCGGCCTGTATCGGTCGTATTTCTCAATATGGCGCGAGCTTCCGACTGGGAGGGCCGGGAAGAGGCGGTGATCGCCCATGAATTTGGACACATCTGGCTGCACGTGCGCGGTTATCCGGCTCCGAACCTCGCCGGCGGGCTCTCCTGTGAGGCGCTGCATGCAGGCGACATTGTGCAGCACGTTCTGATTCGTGAGCAAATGCGAAATCGCCGGATCGATTACCTGCCGTTCTGGACCCGCACACTGGAAACTGCTTTGAACCAGATGAACAAGCAGACTGCTTCGGCTTCCATTGGGACTGACGGCTGCCGCCGTGTTTCCCGGTTGGCCCTCTGGATCGATGTATCGCTCGGCCTTTCAACAAAGGAATGGACCAGGCGGGAGGAGTTTCTGACCGCTCTCAGGCGAAACTCTCCCGAACTGGAAGCGCCGGCCCGCACCATCGCCGGAATGCTGCATGGCCGGAATTTGAACAATCGTGAGGTCTACCAGAAGACGCTGCGTTCGGTGCTGATAAGCGTTCATCAAATCAAAAACTGAGTAAACTGAATTTCTATGCGCTTGACGACCCTTGTGTTTTTCGGATTTCTTGCAGCCGCATCGGCTCAGGATAAGCCTGCGGCTTCAAAGATGGGGCACTCCATCCACGGCGAAACCTACGATGTGGGTCCGCGGCAGAAACCTTGGCCAATGGAGGGAATCGGGAAAGCTCACTTCCCGATCACCACGTCCAATCCAGAAGCGCAAATCTGGTTTGACCAGGGAAACGCATTGCTGCACTCCTTCTGGGATTATGAGGCCGAGCGCGCCTTCCGCTGGGTGCTGAAGCTGGATCCGGATTGTGCGATGGGGTATTGGGGGCTGGCCCGAGTCACCGACCACAATAACGATAAAGAGCGTAGAACGGTTGCACTTCGGGAAGCAGTGAAGCGCAAGAACAAGGTCACGGAAAGAGAGCGCCTGTACATTGAAGCGTGGGAAGAACGGTATAAGGACGATCCCACGGTGAATGAAGATTCCAACGCCAGACGCGATCAGTATCGCAAGCGGCTGGAACAGATCGTCTGGAAATATCCAAATGATCTGGAAGCGAAAACCCTCTATGCGCTGGCCCATCTAGGCGGCGAAAATCGCATTGGCACTGAGGCGATCTTAGATGAGATTATCGCGAAAGATCCCAGGCACCCCGGCGCGCATCACTACAAAATCCACCATTGGATTGAACCCGAGGCCATGCGGGCGCTGGAGAGCAGCGCGACTTACGGGAGCATCGCTCCGGGCATTGGACACGCTCAGCATATGCCCGGGCACATCTACAGCAATGTGGGGATGTGGCAGGAAGCGGCGATTTCCATGGATACTGCCACGCGCGTAGAAGCGGCGTACATGCGGGACCGGATGACGTTCCCCTTCAACACGTGGAACTACACCCACAATCGGAATTATTTGAGCTACATTCAAGAGCAACTCGGGATGGAGGACGCCGCGATACAAGGCGCGCGCAGTTTACTCGCTTCGCCATACGATCCCAAGTACAACAAGGAGAAAAACGGCAACCGGCCTGGAAAGATCGCGCTGGTTCGAGCTCTCATCAAATTTGAACGCTGGAAGGAGTTGCTCGATTCGAAGGACCTGGTCTGGAGCGATGAGCTCTACGACAAGATCCTGAAGGAGCATTCGCAGGCTCTGGCGCACATTGGATTGGGACAAGTGGACGAGGCCGAGGCGAATGTGCGCGCTCATCGCGATCTGAAAAAGGAGCTTGAGAAAGAGGACAACAAGTGGCTCACGCAGACGTACGAGACCCAGGCTGCGGAGATGAAGGGGCAGCTTTTGCTGGCAAGAGGCGAAACGCTGGATGGCTTGGCGATGTTGTCGGAAGCGGCAGCAAAAGAGTACAAGCTCCGCGAGGAAGAGAACGACCCGCCGTTTTATGCTAATGCAGTGTACAACTCGCTCGGCCGGGCCTACTTGGCGCAGAAAAGTCCTGCGCTGGCGGCGGCTGCCTTTGAGAAGACACTGACGCTGGTGAAGAGTGACGGGGTCGCGCTTTCCGGCTTGGCCGAAGCTTATCAGGCAATGAGTGAGAAGGATAAAGCACGCGATGCATACGCGGCTCCTGTTCGTATGGGCGAACGCAGATCACGGGTTGAAGTGGATGGAACGCGCCAAGACTCTCGGGATTGATGCGAAGCCGCGCGATGGGTCTCCGGCACATCAGCGGGCTTATGAATCCGCGAAACTCGAATCGTTTGGGCCGCTGCTTTGGCAGCCGTACCGTGCGCCGCTGCTCTCTGTAGTGGACACCAAGAACAAGCCGGTCACGCTGGACGAATACAAAGGTAAAAACGTGCTGCTCATCTTCTATCTGGGCGATGAGTGCCCGCACTGTCTGGACCAACTGGTGCAACTTGCCAAGCGAGAACCGGATTTCACACGCCACGATACGGAGATCCTGGCCATTTCCAGTAATACTCCGGCTCATAACAAGGAGTCGTTGAAGATGGGCGAGGTTCCGTTCCGGCTGTTATCGGATGAGAAGCTGGAGAATGCGAAGCGCTTTAAATCCTACGACGACTTTGAGGATCTTGCTTTGCACTCGACGATCCTGATTGATAAGAAGGGCCTCGTGCAATGGGCACGGAATGGCGGCGATCCATTCATGGATTTCGATTTTCTGCTAAAGCAGATTCAGCGAGCGGATCAGTAGGACATGACCAAAGTGATCATCTCAGTAGACGGGCAAATTGTCATTCCGAAGGCCGTTCGCGAGCCTCTTATCGAGCCGGAACCGAGCTCGTGATCGACGTGCAGGGGGAAGCGCTGGCATTGAAACGGATGGTTCGGAACTATCCCGGCTGGCACACCATGCGCGGCATGGCAAAGGGAGGCGAGAGCCTCACCGATGCCTTGGCCAAGGAACGCGCCGCCGAGCTGGCCCGCGATAATGCCCGAATCAACCAAGGTCGTTGATTCCTGGGCAATGGCCGCATTGGTTCAGGATGAGCCCGCCGCTCCCGAACGGGCTAGTGTCATCAGGGGCGGCCCTGAAATCCAGCAATGCGCCGTGATACCTATGGACTGGATAGGTCCCTGATTCTGGGATGCCGCTTATTGGCTCAGTTCGTGGATTTCCAGTTAGAAAGTGGCAACAGTTCACAAACGCCCGCCGCCCGAAACCGCGTCCTTGCTAAACTTCGGAAGTGCCGCCTAATGAATTGCCCCTTGAGACCACTCCCGCCGATGTCAAATGGCGTATGGAAGCTGGTGAAGCGCTTGCGTTGATCGATGTGCGTGAGCCGTTTGAGCATCAAATCGCTCACATAGCCGATAGCGAGTTACTGCCAATGAATAACGTACCGGCCTCGCTTCAGGAACTGGAACGAAAGTCGGATGACCGTGTATTGATCGTGTTTTGCCACCATGGAATGCGAAGCCTCTCTGTCGTGAACTGGCTGCGGCAGCAGGGAGTGGTTGATTGTCAAAGTATGTCAGGTGGTATCGATCGCTGGAGTACTGAGATCGATTTGGCCGTGCCACACTATTGAAAAGTCCCGTTCAATGTCAATGATGCAGCCATCAGTAACCAAGCCAGCGAAACGCCGGAATACATCGCGCCGGTTCCGGCTCTTCTTCGGGCGTTTGGGTCCTGGCCTGATCACTGGCGCAGCGGACGACGACCCGTCCGGAATCTCCACCTATTCAGTAACAGGGGCCACGTTCGGCTACACTCTGCTCTGGACTGCGTTGTTCTCCTTTCCGCTGATGACGGCCGTGCAGTTGATGTGTGCGCGGCTAGGCATGGTCACAGGCCAAGGCCTCGCCGGCGTGATTCGCCACCAGTATTCGAGATGGGTTCTATGGGGCGCCTGCGCTTTACTGGTGGCTGCCAATACTGTGAACATCGGGGCCGACCTCGGCGGTATGGGGAAGGTGACGGAACTGGTCACCGGCATTGATAGCCTTTACTGGATTCCTGTGTATGCGGCGTTCATTGCATCGTTCTTGATCTGGTCGTCTTACTATGTCATTGCGAGAATCTTCAAGTGGCTCACGCTCATTTTGTTCGCCTATGTGTTCGCGGCGTTTCTAGCAAAACCGGATTGGATGGCAGTTCTCCGCGCGACCATAATGCCGCATTTTGAATCTTCCAGTACCTACTGGGCCACTCTGGTCGGAATCTTTGGAACCACTATTTCGCCTTACTTGTTCTTCTGGCAAGCTTCGCAGGAAGTGGAGGAAGAGCGGAAAAAGGGGCGGGTCAGCATCGCGCAGCGCGCGGGCGCCACTGATGCCGAGTTGCGCAAATCGCGCAACGACGTTGTCACGGGAATGCTCTTTTCGAACCTGATCATGTACTTCATCATCCTGACCACGGCGGCAACCCTGCATGCCCACGGGCAAACCACGATTACAACGGCGGAGCAAGCCGCGCAAGCGTTGCGGCCCGTCGCCGGCAATGGCGCTTATTGGCTGTTCAGTCTCGGCCTGATCGGTGCAGGCATGCTCGGCGTGCCGGTTCTTGCGGGGTCCAGCGCATATGCCATCGCGGAAGCTGCGCAATGGCGAGGATCGCTTTCCGACCGTCCAAGCCCCGGCCGCCAGTTCTATCTCGTCATAACGGTTGGATTACTGCTGGGCCTCGGTCTCGATTACGCTGGCTTCAATGCCGTATCCATGCTCTTCTGGTCGGCGGTCCTAAACGGTGTGCTGGCGCCGCCGCTGGTGGCAATCGTGGTTCTTTTGACCAGCAATGGCGAGGTGATGGGGTCGCGGCGGAATTCCCCGTTAGTTACCGGACTGGGGTGGATTACCGTAGCAGTGATGACTGGCGCGAGTATTGCGATGTTCGCCACATGGAAGTGACAAACGGCGCCTTATGCAACCTCTTTACATAAAGGTCCACTCGCGGGATAACGTCGCGATCATCGGCAATCCGGAGGGCCTGCCAGCCGGCACTGCCTTCCCCGGCGGCCCTACGCTGATCGAACGTGTACCCCAATCTCACAAAGTTGCTCTTCAGGATCTCGACCGCGGCCAACCCATCCTCCGCTATGGGCAAGTCATCGGTCTGGCAACTCGGCCGGTGCATGCCGGATCTTGGGTGCGCGAGGATCTTGTCGAGCTCTTAGCCGCTCCCGCTCTGGACGATCTCTCGCTCGCCACGGCCGTTCCGGTGCCATTGCCAGCTTTAAGCGGCCACACTTTTGAAGGATTCCGGAACCGCGGCGGCTCCGTTGGAACAAAGAACATTCTTGGTATCGCCACCACGGTGCAATGCGTCGCGCCAACCGTAGACTACGCGGTCCGCCGGATCAAAGAAGAAATACTTCCGCGCTTTCCCTCGGTGGACGATGTCGCCGCCATCACTCACACGTATGGTTGCGGTGTCGCAATCGACGCGCCTGGCGCTTCAGTGCCCATCAGAACCTTGGGCCACATCAGTCTTCATCCGAACCTGGGCGGGGCGCCGCTCATAGTGAGTCTCGGATGTGAAAAGATGCAGCCGGACCGGCTGCTTCCGGATCAAAAACTACAGTATGCAAATCTTCACGTGCTGGACAACGATCCTTATGTAATCCGGCTGCAGGATGAAGAACTCCGCGGTTTTGGAGACATGATCGCCGCCATCATGCGGGCCGCTGAGATCCGGCTGCAGCAGTTGAGCAAGCGGCAGCGCGAAACCTGCCCGGCATCGGACCTGATCGTCGGGCTCCAGTGCGGCGGCAGCGATGCGTTTTCTGGCGTCACCTGCAACCCGGCCCTCGGGTACGCGGCGGACCTGCTGGTGCGAGCCGGTGCTACCGTTCTCTTCTCCGAAGTCACTGAAGTCCGCGATGCCATCCACCTGCTGACGCCCCGCGCCATCAATCGGGACGTCGGCCGCGCTCTCATCCGGGAAATGAAGTGGTACGACGATTACCTTCAAGGCGGCTCCGCCGATCGAAGCGCGAACACTACGCCGGGCAACAAGCGGGGAGGTCTCTCTAACATTGTGGAAAAGGCCCTCGGCTCCGTTGCGAAAGCAGGTACTTCCGCCCTGATGGCCGTTGCCAGCCACGGCGAGCGGGTTACCGCGAAAGGCCTGGTGTTCGCCGCGACACCTGCCAGCGATTTCATTTGCGGAACACAACAACTCGCGTCTATGAACATGCACGTGTTCACGACTGGCGAAGGGTCTCCCTATGGTCTCGCGCTTGTGCCGGTTATCAAGATATCGTCGCGTACATCGCTGGCGGAGCGTTGGCCCGATCTGATCGACATTGACGCCGGGCGGATCGCTACCGGGGTCTCCACCATTGAAAAGACCGGTTGGGAAATCTTTCAACTTTTACTCGACGTCGCCAGCGGCCGTAAGAAGACATGGGCCGATCATTGGGGGTTGCACAACGCACTCGCCCCATTTAATCCAGGGCCGGTCACGTAAATTCGCATCTAATTCCGCACTGTCCGCATCCAACGGGCCATGGATCTGCAATTGAAAGGGAAACTCGCCCTGGTGACGGGCTCTACAGCGGGCATTGGACTTGCCATTGCGAAGACGCTTGCTGCCGAGGGGACTCGCGTTATCGTGAACGGCCGTACGCAGGCGCGCGTTGATGAAGCCGCAGCGCAAATCCGGAGTGACTGTCCCACGGCTCAGGTGGAAACGCTCGCCTCGGATCTCTCCCGCGTGGATGCCGCCAACGCCGCCATTCAACCTAAATCCGGCAGTTAACCAAAGCGGTCAAGGGCAAATGGGCTGGGTCGGGCGACTGGGATTTGAGCCAATCGCGAAAAATGAAGCGCAGGAGCCAGCGCCAGCGTTGATTGACGGTGAAGCGCTCCGCGGTTCGCCC
>JBBPYD010000035.1:0-23974 GCA_038200305.1 Bryobacterales bacterium | reverse complement strand
TACCAGGAGACCAGTCCCGTGCTGCGGGGGGCCTGGGCGCTGGAAACTTTACTGGGAACGCCGGTTCCGCCACCCCCGCCGGATGTGCCGCCGTTGAAGACAGACGGAGCGAACGGGGTCAAGCTGCGGATGCGTGAAAAGCTGATGCAACATCGCGCGAGTCCAGCCTGTTCGGCCTGCCATAACCTGATGGACCCGATCGGTTTCGGACTAGAGAATTTCGATTGGATGGGACGATGGCGCGACAAAGAAGCCGACGGGAAGCCGGTCGACGCGACAGGAGCATTGCCTTCGGGCGAGAAGTTTAGCGGTCCAGTAGAATTGCGGCAAGCGCTACTGGATAAAAAGGACGACTTCATACGGAATCTGTCAGGCAGAGTGATAGGCTACGCGCTGGGCCGCAGCCTGCAAGATGGCGACAGTTGCACGGTGCAGCGGCTTGTCCAAACGCTGGAGAAGGAAAACTATCGGGCACGGACCTTGATCCGGGAGATCGTTCTGAGTGTTCCGTTCCGGAATTCGCAGGGAGGAATCGTGGCCCCGGAGCCAGTGATCACGCAGAGACAACTGAATATCTCCAGCCTGAATGCCACGAAGCAGGACGCTGCGAGTCACTTGAACCAAGTGAAACCGGAAAAGCTTACTCCGAAGCCTTGACCCTGGCAGGGCCCGGTTTCGTCGTGTCGCTCAGGACGGCTACGTTTGGGTCCGCTGTGGCGGGAAACGCCACTTCGATAAATCCAATATTCATCTCCTCCCAACTCTGGTCACCCCAATAGATGGTCTTGGATGGATCGGGATTGAACTTGTTATTTGCCGAGTTGTCGAAGTGCGCCACAAAGTCCAGTGAGGCTCCTTTTGCGAGCGGAATCGGAGCCGCCAGGAAGTAAGTAGTCTGCCAGTTGAAGCTGTACCGGGGAACACGGAGCAGTACATCCGTGTGGCCGTCCGGATACTTGGCCGTAATCTCATAATCTTTTCCGCGCAAGTGCATGTGGGGCTGCAGCGATATCAGTTTTACATCGCTGGTGAACGTAGCGCGGGCGGATGATTCATAGTTCGCGTTACCGGGCGGTATTGCAAGTTTAGAATCGGCAGGCGAGAGCGATAGCACGCGTTCCCGCGGAGGTTCCGTTGCAAAGTAGATCCCGAGTTCCGAATAGTCCTCCGTTTCCGTTCCATTCGCCGTATAGTGAATCTCAAGCACAACATCGGAATCCTTGCGGATTAGCTTCGCACGCCCTTCACCCCACGGCGCAGCGCGATAACCTGGCTCATATCCGATCAACAGTTCACGGCGATCGGCTTCTTTTTCATTTTCCCGGCGAGCAGCACGCTCGTCCTTGGAAGCGACATAGAGCTGATTCAGGGGAGCCGTCTTGAGATAGCTCGATCCAGGCGGCCGAACGAATGCGTTCATATGATGGACCACGGCGCGGCGATCGATCTTCCACTCCGCAGCGGCGATCCAGTGATCCTCTTTGAAGTTGGTGGGCGTGACCAGAAATGTATAGGCGACGGTGCCGCGTGCCGGCACCTTGTATCCAGGGACTCGGATCACTAAGCCGGGCTTGCCCAATCGCCAACCGGCTGGCCTACTCTCGCTCGCAACGGGCGCCACTGGATTACCCTCAAGAGCACCGGCGTCCACCCATTTCACGATAGTTTCGATCTCTGGCTTGGTCAGCGCTCGGCTGTTTTGGATTCGCCGGCTCGTCTCAGCATCGGCGTGCCAGGGAGGCATTGTCCGCTCCAGCACGGCTTCGCGAATCGCCTTTGCCCAGGGCCGAGTCTGCTTGTACGAGCCAAACGCCATCGGGCCGATCTCTCCCGGCTGATGACAACCCTGGCATCGCTGCTGCAGGATGGGTTGCACATCGGAGAACGTGACAGCCCGGCCACTGGACACGAGCAACGTCGACAAGCAAATCGGAATGCAAAGACCACGCAGCTTCATCCCCTTATTAGATCAAGTTCATGTTACTCGTGCCGCAGTGCCGGCATAGGCTCCACTTTTACGGCCCGCCGGGCGGGCAGGAGAGCCGCGACAGTGGTGACAGCCAACAGCAATAGTCCGGTGATGACAATGATCCCAGGGTCGTGCGGCTTCACGCCGAAAGCAGAGATTCGGTCTACCGCGTCACTACCAATATGGCGCAGATGCCCAGATCGCGCCGATGGAAGCCATGATCAACGCGTCCCGCAACACCATCCACAGCACCTTGAAGGCCTCAGTGCCCAGAGCCATCCGTATCCCGATCTCCCTGGTGCGCCTGGTTAACCGGCAACTCCGCGTCCGGCGCGGGTGGCTGCTCGGGCCGGTTCGGAAGCGCCGATGGGCTATCAACGTGCAGGGGCTCATCCGCCTTCCATTGGTAGCCCCCGTTCCACCGCGATCCACTCAATTGGGTGACTGCCGCCGTAGCGGTCGCCAGAACTCCGGGCACGCGTTGCACGTCTTCGCACAGTCGATTCTGGAAGGCACGTTCGCGCTGTGGCTGATAACCCATCTGGCCGAGGTTAGATGGGCGTATCGCCTCAGCATCTTCGGGGACGGCTTCTCGATAAAATCCAAGTCGAAATCCGCGTATCAACCTGCTTACTTTCGCGATAGAGAATGGCAACTGAATCGTACAAGCTAATGAGGGGCACTGCCGGTCAGAAACTTGCGGATGCGTTCCACGGCTTCCATCAAATTGGGTAGTGAATTCGCGTAGCTGAAGCGGAGGTAGCCTTCGCCGTATTCGCCGAACGACGCTCCGCTAAGACACGCAACACCGGCTTCGGCCAGCAAACGGTCGGCGAGTTCCCTGGAGGATAGTCCCGTGCCTGTGATGTTTGGGAACGCGTAGAATGCGCCTTCCGGGAGGGCGCAGCGGAATCCGGGGAGTTCGTTCAGTCCCGTGCAGAAGGCATCGCGGCGCGCGCGGAATTCGGCGACCATCGCCTCTGCCTCGTGCTGCGGTCCGGTGAGCGCCGCGATGCCGGCGCGCTGCGTGAAACTGGCCGTGCAGGAATTTGAGTTCACCATGAGCTTATTTACGGCCTCTACCAGCCAGTGCGGCATAATTCCATATCCCATGCGCCAGCCGGTCATCGCGTAAATCTTTGAGAAACCGTCCAGCAGGATGGTCTTTTCCAACATGCCGGGGAGACTTGCGATGGAGACCGGGGGCTCGCTTCCGTAGAAGATGCGGGAGTAGATCTCATCCGAGAGCACCAGCATGTCGCGATCGCGGACCATATCGGCGATGGCCTGGATGTCCTCACGCGGGATGACGCCGCCGGTCGGGTTCTGCGGTGAGTTGAGAATCAGCAGCTTCGTTTCATCAGTGAGCTTCGATTTCAGCACGTCGAGATCGAAAGTGAAGCCGCGCGATTCTACCAGAGGCACTGCAACCGGCACGGCTTCGAGGAATCGAATCATCGATTCGTAAATTGGAAAGCCTGGGTTGGGGTAGATGACTTCGTCGCCGGGCTCGAGCAGGGCGAGCATGGGGAAGAACAGGATGGGTTTGCCGCCGGGGACAATGGAGACGTTGGCGGGGTCGATCACGATACCGCGGCTCGCGCCGGTTGAAGCCGCTACCGCTTCACGCAACTCCGGGTAGCCTTGCGTGGGGCCGTAATGCGTCCAACCCTCATCGAGCGCCTGCTTGGCGGCCTCAACGATGTGTTTCGGAGTGTTGAAGTCAGGCTCACCGATCTCCAGGTGTATGATGCTCTTGCCTTGCGCTTCGAGCGCCCGCGCGCGCACCAGCACCTCGAACGCAGTCTCGATGAGAATGCGGCCCATCCGTTTCGCTAGTTTCATTAACCTGCCTTTTGGAAGTAAGGAACTCCGGCGCGGTCTTCCACAAACTGCACCGGATCATCGACAACAACTTGCTCACCGAGGATGCGTCCGGTAACGTGCCGGCCGTCATCGAGAGTGACGATGGCGATCTGATACGGCACGTCTTTCAGGAAGGCTTCGGGAGCGGAATAAATTACTGTTTCGGTGTAGACCCGTCCGCTCATGCGGCCCCCAGGATGGAGACGACGCACGACGCGCCGGAGCCGCCGAGATTCTGCGCCAAGCCGAGTTGGTTCCGCTTCACTTGCCGTTCGCCCGCCTCACCACGAATCTGTAAGACTACATCACAGAGTTGCGCCACGCCAGTGGCGCCCACGGGATGTCCCTTCGATTTCAGGCCACCGCTGGTGTTTACCGGTTTTTCGCCGTGGAGGCACGTGTGGCCGGCGAGAGTATAGAATCCGCCTTGCCCTTTTTCGACGAAGCCGAGATCTTCAATGGCGGCGATCTCGGCAATGGTGAAGCAGTCGTGAACTTCGGCGAACTGGATGTCGGCCGGAGTGAGACCAGCTATCCGGTAAGCCTTCGCGGCGGCGGTCTTTACCGCACGGAAGGTGGTGATGTCGTCCTTTTGATCGAGGGCGACGTGATCTGAGGTTTGCGCAACGGCGAGAACCCGGACGGGTTTATCTGTGAATTCGTGGGCGCGCTCCAGCGGGGCTAATAAGACAGACGCGGCGCCGTCGCTGACTAGCGAGCAGTCGAAGATGGTCAGCGGGTCGGCTACCGGTTTGCCGGCCAGTGCCTGTTCCATGGTGATCACCTTTCTCATATGGGCATCGGGATTTTTGGCTCCGTTCGCGTGATTCTTCACCGCGACAGCGGCCAGATGTTCCCTGGTTGTCCCGTACTGATACATGTGCCGCTGGGCGATCATGGCGAAGAGCGCCGGAAAGGTAGCACCGGCCTTCCCTTCCCCGCTGCAATCGCCGGCCATGGCGAGGATCTCGGCTACGCGCGGAGTCTGTTGGGACGTCATCTTTTCGACGCCGGTAACCAGCACCAGATCGAAGAGGCCAGAGGCGGCGGCGGAGTGGGCGTGAGCGAAGGCGGCGCCGCCGGAGGCACAGGCAGCCTCAAACCGGGTGGCCGGGACATCCAAAATCCCCATGGAAGCGGCGATGTACGGCGCAAGATGGCTCTGCTCGGCGAAGGAAGGTCCGGCGAAGTTTCCCAGGTAGAACGCTTCCACCTGCGCCGGGGCGATCGCGCCGTTTTTCAAGCACTTCTGGGACGCTTCGACGGCCAAGGACCGGAGATCGCGATCCGCAAAAGCACCAAACGGCGTTTTCCCGATTCCAACGATGGCGACGGGTCTCATATAGAATTAGAATAACGCCGGAAACTTAAGTTCCACGTTTTGGCGGCCCGAGCGTCATCTCTTCTGTAGGAGCAGATGCGTGGGGAATTTGGTACAGGCAGGGCCAGTTCTAAGCATGAGCGAAGCGATACAGTCTTCGTTACCGGGCACGCAGGAATCGCAAGACATCCAGTCTCGATTTATCTCCGGCAATCTGCGCCGCATCTTCCTCCAGATCTATAGGATTGTGGGCAACGTTGACGATGCCCAAGACCTGACGCAAGAGGCTTTCATTAAAGCTCTACAGCGGCAGGACCAGTTGAAAGATACTGAGAAGGCCGCCCATTGGCTGTCGCGGATTGCGAGTAACACGGCGATCGATTTCCTACGGCGTAATGGGCGCGTTAGCTTTTCCGATATTGAGGATCTGCCACAGACGGTCTCCCGATGCCCTTCAGACAGCCCGGAACAGATTCTGTTGCGATCGGAGCATTCCGAATATCTGGAAGATGGTTTGCGTCTGTTGACGGACCGTGAGCGGACGGCGCTGATTTTGCGCGACGTGGATGGACTGCCGGCCGAGGAAGTCGCGCGGCATCTGAACTGTTCGAAGGCTACCGTGCGATCCCATATTGCGAACGCGAGAATCAAGTTCCGCCGTTACCTGGAACAAAGGAAAACGTAATGCATCCGAATGAGAACCAACTTGCACTGTTTGCGGGCCGCGAGCTGAGCCTGCTGGAACGGTGGCATACGGGTCTGCACGTGCGCGGCTGCGAGAGTTGCCGGGGAGAGGTACACGCGCTGCGTTCGGCGAGCGCTGAACTGGCGCGCATGGCGGATCGGCTTCCCGATGGTATGAAATGGGACCGGCTTGCGGCTGAGATGACCGGAAATATCCGCGTAGGTTTGGCGGCGGGGCAGTGTGTTGCGCCAGTACTTGCGAAATCAGAGCGGCTGGGCTGGCGCGCGGCGACCGTATTGGCATCCGCTACCGTGTTGATTATGACGGCATGGTGGCTGAATATCCCCGCTCCGGTGCAACGGCCTGCCAATGCGAATGGAGTGCGGCTGGAGGCAACTTCATCGGGGATTGAGTTGAAGCAGAATGGGTCGGCGCTGACGCTGCTGAACCCGCGCGGGGATTCCAGTTCCACTGTATTTGTAAGCTCGCCCGGATCGCTACGGGCGCGGTACGTAGATTCTGAAACTGGTCAAATGACCATCAACAATGTTTATGCGCAGTAAGCTGTCAATCTTATCTTTGCTCGCGTGTGCGGCCTGGGCACAGCCGGGCCACATTGATCCGCAGAGCACAATGGATATCACGTTTCCGGAGGACTCACCGGTAACGGTGGTGTCCGCGCACTGGGGCGATTCGAACGCAACAGCACGCGGCGGGGCCATGCTGCTGGATCTGCACACTTCGCTTTCGCTTCGTAATTCCAGCCAGCGGCGCATTCGCGGAATCACACTGCTGGTGAAGGCGCAGGATGTTACGCCGGGCGGAAAAGCTTCCGTGTCGATGCCGACCCTGAACGTGGCGCCGGGGGAGACGTTTCCGATCCGAATCGATTTGCGATTGCTGCGACCGCTGCAAGCGGGCAATGGAGCGATGGTGCAAGTGGGTCTTGACGGGGTGTTGTTTGAGGATCTTACTTTCTTCGGCCCGAACACGCTGAATTCGCGGCGGACGATGACGGTGTGGGAACTGGAAGCGCGGCGCGACCGGCAGTATTTCCGTCAGGTGCTGGATCGGGCCGGAGCGGAAGAATTGCGTAAGGCGATGCTGGCGAGTCTGGACCGGCAGGCGGAGCACATCGGGATGGATGCGCGAGTGGCGCAGACGGGCCGCGCCACAAATACGGGTAACGACCGCTCGCTGCAATTTGCATTTCTGGAGATGCCGAATGGTCCGGTGGAATTTTCCGGCGGCAAGGTGAACGTGAGCGGCGATGAGGCGCATGGGCCGCGGATGATCTTGCAGAACCGGTCGGACCGTCAGATTCGGGCGATGGAGATCGGGTGGATGATGAAGGACAATCGCGGCAAGCAGTTTGTGGCCGGGCCGGTGCCGCTGGAAATTTCCGTGGGGCCGCGGCAGAGCACGACCGTGGTGCAGGACGCGGCATTCAAATTTTCGCAGCCGAATGGGCAGCCGATTGCGATCAGTTCCATGACGGGCTTTGTGGGTAGCGTGGAGTTCGCGGATGGACGGATGTGGATTCCGGACCGGTCCAGCAAGCTGATGACGGCATCACCGGAAGAGCAGCGGCTGGCTGAGTTGTATCGTAATAAGGGACTGAACGCGGTGGTGGAAGAGCTGCGGAAGTTTTGAATTTTGGTGAATGCACTTGCGTGCCGCGGTGTGAACCACTAGACTGGTAACTATTCGGGGCGTGGCTCAGCCTGGTAGAGCGCCTGGTTCGGGACCAGGAGGCCGGAGGTTCGAATCCTCTCGCCCCGACCAATTTTTTCAATAACCTACTACAGCAGATAAATCTCTGGCTTCTAGAGCGCAAGAGCAGGAGTTCGGTGAGGGCGCTGCATCCGACGAGCCTCATTTCCAGCCGTTTCAGCTGTTTTTTGCCCCTTGGGCTCTGCTTGATTGGCTTCGCTCTTCCGAGTCTGGCAAGAGCGAAGCGAATGACGCGGGCCTCTTCACGGTTTGAGAAGCCCACTATCGGATTGCCTACGCGGTCGTCACGTAGCCTCGTCTACTCGGCGACACAGTTTTCGTCGTACGCCAAAGAGGCCGATTAAGATACCAATACCCGATAGGGCTAAGGAAGTGGGTTCAGGCACAGGTGACGCCCCTAAAACTACCGGAAAGGCCGGGTCGAAGTTGCTAACGAACGTGGTGCTCCCGTTGGTCACGTCCAGCGTGACGATCTGGCTGGTCACATTATTGAATGCGTAAACCTTCCCGTTCACCGAAACGGCGGCGCCGAGGTTCGCTTCTGTAGCGCCCACCAGTGTTGCAATTCCAGTAACGGGATCAATCCGGTAGAGATTCGGCGAAACAACCGGGCTTTCCGTTATAGTCCCAAAATCGAATTTATACGCATCGAAAGTCGAATAAAGATTTCCTCCGAAGCCGAAAAGGGCCTGATCGTAGATGTTGACCGTCCCGTCGGGATTTAAGGCGGCGGGAACAAACGGAAGGGGTGGAATCCCTGTCGCTCCTATCAACGTTGCCGCGCCCGTGACCTGGTTAACTCTATAGAGATCATTATGCAGGTCGGTTGCATAGATCTGTCCGTTTAACATGCCAATCGTGCTGGCCGCCGTTGGACCACATGACGAGGTTGGGGTCGAGCAGTCTCCCAGCCCGGTAGGGCCCAAAAGGGTAGCTATGCCCGTCGCTGGATTAATCGAATCCAGATTGCCGGAAACCGTGAGCGTGATCAACGTCCCGTTCGGACCCGGTACTAGCCCTGCGTTGACCTCCGGCGTGCTTAAACCGATTTGAGTGAACGCTCCCGATGCAACATCAATTACTCCAAACTGCTGAAAGGCGTTCACCGCATAAAGTAAAGGGCTGGCGTTGGCCGGAACGATCGCGAACGCGGCGGCGAGCAGCGTAATCATCGCTTTTTGGGTAAGCATCATAGTCATGGAAATCCTCCTAAAACGTGAAATTGTAGCGCCGCCGGTCCTGTCAGCGGCTGCGGCGCCACTCGGGCTTATACTGCGGGAAGCCATTTGAAAAGTCTTTGGAAACACGCTGAGAAATGTCTGAAAAAGTTGTGAGACCCGCTAACTCGCCGATAAGAAACCGGGTTTACGTGTTCGGAGGTTTTTGGCTCGACGCATCAGAGCGTGTGATTAAGAGCGCAGGGCGGCCGCTTCCGGTTTCACCTAAGGCTCTTGATGTCCTTGTGTTCCTTGTGGAAAACCGGGGCCACATCGTCGAGAAGCAAGCCTTGATGAGCAAGGTCTGGCCGGAGACCTTTGTCGAAGAGAATACGTTGTCCTTTAACATCTCGGTTTTGCGTAAGCTTTTAGCCGATAGCAGCACCTCGCCGCGTTATATTGAAACCGTCCCAAAACGCGGCTACCGGTTTATCGCCGAGGTGGTTGAAAACCCCGCTGACCAGTTGGCCGCGGCGCAATCCAACCCGGAAGCACCGCCGGCGAACCTCAATTCCACCATTTCCGTTCCGGGAACAATGAACGATCCGGAAGAGGTAAGGAGTAGTTTCAGGCGCGTCTACGTTTCGATCGCGGTTGTTATGGTGGCCCTGATCGGATTTCTGATATGGCGAGTCCCTGGCAAGCCCAAGCTGCCCGAAAAGGACGCAATCGTTCTCGCCGATTTCGTCAATCAGACCGGAGACTCGGTCTTTGATGGAACGATGCGTCAGGGTTTGGCTATACAACTGGAACAGTCGCCATACCTCAGCCTGGTTTCTGAACAGAGGGTACGGCAGACCTTACGTTTTATGAGGCAGCCGGCCGATGTTGTCACTCCCGAACTTGCCCGCGAAATCTGTCACCGGACTGGAAGCTCCGCCGTTCTCGAAGGCTCTATTACAAGGCTCGGAAGCGAATACGTCTTGGGACTTCGGGCCACAAACTGCACCGGCGGAGAGATCCTCGACAACCAGCAGCTTCAGGTCCGAAGGAAAGAAGATGTTTTGGGCGCTCTGACTCAGATTGCCCATCAGTTCAGATCGCGAATGGGCGAATCGCAGGCATCGCTACAGAAGCACGACGTGCCTCTCGCGGAAGCCACCACGGGTCGATGGAGGCATTAAACGCCTACAGCACCGCTTGGCAACTCCTCGCATCGCAAGGCGCGACGGTGGCTCTCCCGCTTTTTATCCGTGCCATTGAACTCGATCCGGACTTCGCCATGGCGCATGCGTCGCTCGGCCGGATATACGCCGATCTCGACCAGGCCGGAAGATCGGCGGTAAGCCTGACGAGGGCCTGGCAGTTGCGGGATCACACCAGTGATCGAGAAAAGTTTTTCATAACCGCCAACTATCAGATGCTGGTAACGGGAAACCTGGAAGACGCCCGGAAAACCGGAGAAGCCTGGGCGCGAACCTATCCCGGGGATGCAGCGCCTCACATGATGCTCTCGGGTTACGTGAACAAGGCAACTGGCCGATTTGAAACGCGTTGACGGAAGCACGTAGAGCGGTTGAGATAAATCCGGATTTCGCTCTCGCCTATTATAATATCGCGGTCAACAATGCCTATCTTGAACGGTTTGATCAGGCCGGCGCCGCGCTCAATCAGGGCACTGCTCGCGGTCTGGAGTCCGATGAGTTCCCGATGCTGAGGTACGATATCGCCTTTATTCAGAACGATGGCGTGGAAATGGAACATAGGGCCAACCAGGTTCGGCAAAGATCCGGACACGAAGGTTGGATCTCCGCCAAAGAAGCTTCCGCTCGCGCTTATTCCGGTCACTTGCAACAAGCAAGGAGCCTGTTACGCCGAGCGGTTGCGGAGTCTGAGCAGAGGCACCAGACGGAAAGGGCGGCCCTGTGGGAAGCTGCGGCGGCAATCCGCGAAGCTTTTTTTGGCAACTCAGCCGAAGCTGACGAACGGGCAACGGAGGCGCTCAAACGTTCAGAGGATCGCGACGTGGAGTATGCCGCCGCCTTCCCACTGGCGCTTGCCGGCGATGTAAAAAAATCGCGCGAAATCGCCGATCGCCTGGAGAAGCGGTTTCCGGAAGATACTTCGATCCGGTTCAACTACCTTCCAGTCCTTCGAAGCCGCCTAGCCCTCAGGAGCGGAGAACCCCGAAAGGCGTTGGATCTACTGGAAGCTGCAGTTCCGCTGGAGTTGGGTGCGGCGCGCGTTAGTATGGAGGCGTCCGTCGGAGCTCTTTACCCGTTTTATCAAAGGGGCGAAGCATTCCTTGCCTTACGCGAGGGCACCCGCGCTGCCGCCGAGTTCCAAAAGATCCTGGATCATCGTGGCATCGTGATCAGCGACCCTATCGGCGCGCTGGCTCGCCTACAATTGGGCAGAGCGTTCGCTCTGGCAGGAAATAAGACCCTGGCAAGAGCGGCTTACAATAATTTCCTCACGCTCTGGAAAGATGGCGACCCAGACATCCCGATTCTTGTGCAAGCCAGGGCAGAATACGCGAACCTAAAATAAGAGACGCACTTGCGAGCTGTCCGTGGGCATCTTACCCGGAATACCTTCTGTGGCCTCCACAGGGCGTATTTCCAGATGCTAGCCTGTTCGCACAGATTTGTGCGACACTGGAATTGTGAAAGGAAGTGAGTTCCTGCGGAAGGTGCAGCCACCTTGCCCGCCGCCGCGGTGTTCGCTTCCGTTATGATCGCAGTCCCGGCAAAGGACCTGAGCATCGAGGACAGTGACTTGTGAGGAGACGTGATGTTCACCTTTGCTTACCCCGCGGCCTTCAAGCTTGATGAAGACGAACGATTGCTCGTCGGCTTTCCCGACTTCCCAACAGCCCATACGGACGGTGCCGATGCTAAGGAAGCAATGGAGGAAGCAATTGACTGCCTGGGCAGCAGTATCGCTTTTGCCATGGCCGGCAAGGCGGACGTGCCGAAGCCATCAAGACTCAAGCGTGGACAGAAACTCGTGCCTGTTCCGTTGTGGATCGTGGCGAAGCTGGCTTTGTACTGGGCGATTCGAGAAATCGGCATCAGTCAATCCGAACTGGCGCGCCGGCTGAATGTCCGGGAAACAGTTGTGCGCCGGATGCTGGATCCGAACCACGACACAAGACCGGAGAAAATTCAGGCTGCTCTCGAAGTACTCGGTAAGCGCGTGGTCATGGCCTATGATGACGCCGCGTGAACGCGGCAGGTAGCACGATGGCCGATACTATGGCTGCCGATCGGCCATGCATGATGTTCCGGCGATCACTCTGAGTTGTACTTCCGATTTCGGGCACGCTTGTGCTCCACACTTGTGCTCTACCCTGGCAACTGTCAGAATTTAGGTAGATATGATCATTGGAAAAGAAACGACTCTCCGGTATTCGGATGTTACTCCAAAGGACGTCTATCTGAACCGGCGCCAGTTTCTGACGGCCGGGGCCGCCGCTTTGGGAGCACTCGCTGTACCTAAGCTGGATGCGGCCAAGTTGAGCGGTGTTGCGAAGAGTCCGCTCAGCACTAGTGAAAAGCCAACCCCTTATCAGGATGTAACGCACTACAACAACTTCTACGAGTTTGGCACCGGAAAAGAACAGCCGGCGGAACTGGCGAAGAATTTCCGTACGTCACCCTGGGCGGTAAATATCGAGGGCGGCGCGTCCAAGCGGCAGGTGCTCGATTTGGATGCAATGATGAAGCTGGCCCCACTGGAAGAGCGGATCTACCGGCATCGATGCGTAGAAGCATGGTCCATTGTGGTGCCGTGGATTGGCTTCTCCTTGAGCGCTCTCATCAAGGAAGCCCAACCAAACCCCAAGGCCAAATTTGTGGCATTCGAAACCTACTACGATCCGAAGCAGATGCCGCAGGGCCGGTATGGCGGCATTCCGTTCCCTTATGTAGAAGGACTCCGGATGGATGAGGCCATGCATCCCTTGACCTTGCTTTGCTTCGGTATGTATGGCGAAACGCTGCCCAACCAGAACGGAGCCCCGATCCGGCTGGTGGTTCCCTGGAAGTATGGATTCAAGAGCATTAAGTCCATTGTCAAAATCCGGTTCGTTGAAAAGCAGCCGCCGACGACATGGAGTCTGGCGAACCCTAACGAATACGGATTTTACTCCAACGTCAATCCGGAAGTGGATCATCCGCGGTGGAGCCAGAGCAAAGAACGCCGCCTGGGCGAATTCTCCAAGCGGAACACCCTGAAGTTCAATGGCTACGGCGACCAGGTGGCCAGCCTGTACGCCGGGATGGATCTGCGCAAGAATTTCTAACGCCGGCATGAACAAATTTTTGACCGGCGGGTGGGCGAAAGCCGCGGTTTTTACGCTGTGCATGATTCCGCTCGCGGTGCTTGGTTGGCGTGGTTACCGGCAGAATCTGGGGGCCAACCCGATTGAGTTCATCACTCACAGCACGGGCGACTGGACGTTACGCTTCCTGCTGATCACATTAACTATCACGCCCCTCCGCCGGTTGTTTGGGGTACCGCAACTGATCCGGTTCCGGCGGATGCTGGGTCTGTTCGCGTTCTTCTATGGCTGTCTGCACTTCCTCACTTATTTGTGGCTGGACAAGTTTTTCGACGGGAGTGAGATTTGGAAAGACATTGTCAAACGCCCGTTCATCACCGCTGGGTTCACAGCGTTGGCGTTGATGGCTCCCCTGGCAATCACTTCCACCAAGGGCTGGATGCGCAGACTTGGAAGGCGGTGGCAGACACTGCATCGATTGATTTACGTGAGCGCACTGGCCGCCGTGATCCATTACTATTGGCTGGTGAAATCCGACGTCCGGCTGCCGCTTCTTTACGCGGGTATCCTGGCGTTGTTGCTCGCATACCGTCTTGCGGTGTGGCTTCGGAAGCCGTCGCCGCGGCCGGGAACGCAACCCCGGCCGCAGCCGGTCAAACAGTCCAGCTAAGCTCTCGCCTCTATTTCACCTGGATGAATACTCGCGGCTGACTGGAAAATCCATTCGGCGAAACCAGAAAGACTCGCGTCTGCCCCGATCCCGTAGTGGGCGGAATTTGAATGTTGATTTGATAAAGACCTACATACCCGGGCGCCAGGCCCGCGTATTGAATGGGGGCCGTCAAGCCGCCGACTTCCACCGCTATTCCGCTTACCATCGATAAGGACTGGTTGGCGCCGGTGTTCCGGCATTCACGGCGGGCGAAACCGCTCCAAGCCCGGTTGCGTACAGACTGATGTAGCTTCCCGCTGCCGCGGGGTTCGAGACTGAGTTGGCAGTTCCGTCCTGATTGATCGCCAAAGCCTGTCCGCGTCCATTTGTCCGCATTGTGAAGAGCCCCGTCGCCGAAAATAGCACGCTTATTGGAACGGAACTGCTAGTGCCGCCGCTGGCTATCACCTTTATTTGAGTTGTGGAACCAGGGGCCAGGGAGAACGGCGCCTGGACATTCACCTGGTAAAACGACGAATACAGAACGGGCGCGGGCACTCCATCGAATGTCACCGTGGTTCCCGACACCGAAGTGGCGTTACCGGTTCCCTGTACACCCGTCTGCGGGCCGAGAGCGACCCCGAAAATGGACAGGAGTTCGCCAGGCGCCACCACGCCGCCATCGAGACTCGCCGCATTGACCACGGAATCCGTTGTAAAGTTCGGTTGGGTTACCGGCGCTCCGGCGATGGTTACCGAGAATGCACGAATCACCCCCGAGCGTTGATTGCTGTTCGTATTCTGCACGAACAATTGCCAGTACCCGGCCGAGATTTCTCCCTTTGAATTCGAGAGCGGCTGGTTGCCGCTAAACGGTCCCCGCCCGGATTCCTGTGGACAAAAATCGCTGAACTTCGTGGGCGCCGTATCGTCGAAAGTTGTGTTGATGTTAGCCAGGGTGCCGCAGTTGTTCTGTAATAGGACAGTTCTGGTGTTGTTGGGCGAAAACAGATAGACCACCAGGTCACCCACGGCGGGGTAATCGACGGTCATTTGCGCCGTCACGCTGGCAATGGTTAAAGCTGCAGGAACGTAAATCTCAGCCACTGCGCCAAGGTTTGCGTTCGATACAGGGATCGACAACGGAGCCCCGCTATAACTGTAGGTTACGGTCTGGTTCTGGGCCTGGCTCATGGCCGCCAGGAAAAGACCGGAAAACAGAATACATAGGAAACGTTCTCCTCGCTTCATGTTGACCTTAGGGATGTCGTTTGAACCTTGCCCAATATCTAGACGATTCCGCGGCTGGATTGCTTCATGAGGAGAGGCCGTTATTGAAGAATGTCTTTGACGAAATTGTGTATTTCACAGTTCCATCAGCTCAGAAGCATGTTGAACACTTTTTAATGGTGCGGCATTCCGGGTTTTTTAAGTCAATCCCGAAGGAAGAGGGCCAGAGTTCTCCTCGTCTATTATCATTTAAAAACAACAACATACCTCCGGAGCACTTGTAAGGTCCAGCAACACTTAGATCAAACTAGGGGAAAACGGTACTAGCACTTAGGCGTTAGAGGCCTTGATAAAGTACTAAGTACCCATTAAAATTAACCCCAGTATGGATAACGGTGTAGATTCCGCGCAGCCCGGTCCGCAATCCGGCACTCGTGAGCCCAAGCCTGGGCCGATCCGGGTCGTCCTGGCAGACGATCACCCGATCGTTCGAGACGGACTCCGCAAATTGCTGACGCTCGAGGATGATATCCAAATCGTCGGCGAAGCTTCCGACGGGCGGGAGGTGCTGCAAGTTGTCAAGGATACCGAACCGGACGTTGTAATTCTGGATCTGCGCATGCCGAACCTGGATGGCCTCTCCGCTTTGCAAGCTCTTCAACAGTTTAATAAACGGGCAAAAATTATCATCCTTACCGCTTCGGAGGACAAAAACGAATTCGTTCAGGCGATGAAGCTTGGCTGTTCGGGAATCGTTTTAAAGCAGACTGCGCCGGAACTGATCGTCAAGAGCATCCGCAAGGTGCATGCCGGAGAAATTTGGCTCGATTCTCACACCACCGCCGCTGTCATGCGGCAGTTCGCCGCGCCCGGCGATGTAATGGGCGGAACCGGAAAAGCGCGCGAACGCTCGCCATTGAGTGTGCGCGAACGCGAAATCGTTGGGCTGGTGGCCCAGGGTTACAAGAACAAAGAGATGGCTGAGAAGATGTTTATCAGTGAGCAGACCGTGAAGAACCATCTGCATAATATTTTCGACAAGTTGGGCGTCTCCGACAGGCTCGAATTGGCGCTCTATGCCATCCACAAGGGCCTGCATTTAGTCGATCGTTGATGCCTGATTTCGACTATGACTTGATCGTGATCGGCTCGGGACCGGCCGGGCAGAGAGCCGCGATTCAGGCTTCCAAGCTGGACAAACGGGTCGCTTTGGTGGAACGCAAATCCGTAGTTGGAGGAGTCAGCGTCAACACGGGAACCATCCCAAGCAAGACGTTTCGCGAAGCGGTCCTGGACCTGTCCGGGTTTCGCGAACGATCCTTTTACGGAGCTTCCTACACAGTTAAACAGAACATCACTATTGAAGATTTAATGCTGCGGACGGACCAGGTGATCCGCCATGAGATCGATGTGACGCGCCATCAACTGGCTCGCAACCGGATCGAACTCCTCTGCGCTACCGCTTCTTTTGCCGATCCACACACTCTGAAACTGGAAACAGTCCAGGATCACGAACGCGGTCAGCGGCTGGTCACGGCCGGCCGGATTGTGATCGCCACGGGAACCGAGGCGACCATGGACCCGCATATCCCCTTCGATCACCGGCGTATCCTCACCAGCGACGATATGCTGAAGCTCGATTGCCTTCCCCGCACGCTGACTGTGGTCGGCGCAGGGGTCATCGGATGCGAGTATGCCAGCATGTTCGCGGCGCTCGGGGTTCGCGTCACACTGATCGACAAGCGTCCGCGATTGCTTCCGTTCATCGATGCGGAAATTGTGGATGCTTTCGCCTACCAGCTCCGCGAGAACCGGGTCACGTTGCGTCTGTGCGAAGAGGTGAGTTCCATAGAGCCGGTGCGGGACGAGCACGGGGATCGCGTGCGGATTCATCTGGCCAGCGGTAAGCAGGTAGTTACGGATAAAGCCCTCTACAGCATCGGGCGAACGGGCAATACGACGAAATTGAACCTTGAGGCCGCTGGATTGAAGCCAGACGATCGGGGCCGCTTGCAGGTGAATGAGCATTACCAGACGGAAGCGCCGAATATTTACGCGGTGGGCGATTTAATCGGATTCCCGAGCCTGGCGTCTACCTCCATGGAACAGGGCCGCCTGGCTGCGTGCCATGCGTTCGGCGTGGAGGCCAAATCGTTTCCCGCATTGTTCCCGTACGGGATCTACACCATCCCGGAGATCTCAACCGTGGGGCGGACCGAAGAAGAACTCACGCATGACGAGGTGCCTTACGAAATTGGAAAAGCTCAGTACCGGGAGATTGCGCGCGGACAGATCATTGGGGATTCCACGGGCCTGCTGAAGCTGATTTTTCACACGGAGACGCGGGAGTTGCTGGGCGTCCACATCATCGGCGAAGGCTCCAGCGAGTTAGTGCATATTGGCCAGGCAGTGCTCGCGTTCGGCGGCAAGGTGGATTACTTCGTGAACACCGTATTCAATTACCCCACCCTGGCCGAATGCTACAAAACCGCGGCATTCGATGGCATCAACCGGCTTGGATGCACGATGGACGGCGCCGCGGTGAAGGGATCTACGACAGCCGGCGCGTGATGGGAATTATAAAACCGCAGCCGCATTCTCAGATTCCGCAGCCGCCTCTTCGCCTTCATTAAAGCTATAACCGAACCCGCGCACCGACCGAATCAGCATTGGGTTGGTTGGGTCCGCCTCCGTCTTCTGCCGCAAACGAAGAATGTAGACATCCACCGTGCGATCCGTCACCGCCCGATCATGTCCCCAAACGGCGTCCAGCAACTGCTCACGGCTGAACACCACGCCTGGGCGGTTCATCAGAAACTCGAGCAGACGGAACTCGGTGGCGGTAAGCGACAGCGGCTGGCCATTCATCTTCACCCGGCAACCGGTGCGGTCTAGTTCCAGTCCGTTCGATTTCAGCACGCGCGCCGGCGCCACTGGTGAACGGAATTGAATCTTGATTCGCGCCACCAGTTCGCGGATAAAAAACGGCTTCACGATGTAGTCGTTTGCACCAAGCTCCAGCCCGACAATACGGTCGGTTTCCGAAGCACGCGCAGTTAGAAAAATGATCGGCAGATTCGCCAGTTCGGGATGACTGCGGATTCCTTTGCAGATGTCTAATCCATCGGAATCGGGCAGCATGATGTCGAGCAGGATCAAATCGGGGCGCTCGCGGCGGCAGAGATCGATGGCCCCCCTTCCGGTTTGCGAACCCACCAACGCGAATCCTTCCTTCTCAAGGTTGTATTTCAACAATGAGTAGAGATCCGAGTCATCTTCGATCAGCGCGATTTTTTTCATACCTTGAAGTTACCGGGCCTATATTTCAAACAGATTACAATACGGTTAATTCCGGTTGAACCGCTCCATATTCCAGCAACCCGAGATCGTGTACCGGCAGGGTGAAGGAAAATCGAGAGCCCCGGTCCGGTTCGCTTTCCACGAACACTTCCCCGCCCTGCGCACGAACAAGATGTTTCACAATCGCGAGTCCCAAACCCGTGCCGCCCAGTTCCCGCGAACGCGCCTTGTCCACGCGATAGAATCTTTCAAACAGCCTTGGCAGGTCCTCAGGGGGAATTCCAACACCGCTATCCCGGACGTAGATCTCCACCGTATCGTTATCGTCAAGAGACCGCGCACCCACCGTAATCACACCGTTTTCAGGCGTATACTTTAGAGCGTTGTCCAACAGATTCGTCACCACCTGATGGACCGCTTCGGAGTCGCAGAACACTTCCGGCCGCTCAGGGCCCGGCTCAAGGCTCATAGAGATATTTTTCTTCTCCATCATGGGACGCATCGATTCGATACAGTCTTCCAGAAGTCCATTCACAAAATAAGAAGCAAATTGGAATCTTGTGGTCTTCAGCTCGATGCGCGACAGGGTCATTAAATCGGCAATCAGCCGCCCCAGACGTTCTGAATTCTGGCGGATAATCGACAGGAACTTCACATTGTGCGCCGGATCGTGAATCGCGCCATCAAGCAGCGTTTCCGTATATCCCTGAATGGACGCCAGCGGCGTTCGAAGCTCATGCGAAACATTGATCACGAAGTCTTTCCGCACTCGCTCCAGCCTTTCAAGCTGCTCATGTTCCCGCTGCAATTCCTGGAACATCTTCTGCAGTTTCTCACCGGCTTCATTCAATTGCTCGCCCAATATCCCCAGTTCATCGCGCGTCGTGATATTCAGACGCGCCCGGAAATCGCCATGCGCCAGCTTGCCGGCATAGCCAATGATCGCCGCCAGCTTGGAGGAAACATAGCGCGCAAAAAACGCCGCCACCAGGATGGCCGGAAGGAATGCGATCGCGACTGATACGAGCAAGCGCCGCCGGATGAGGGTCACCTGTCCCTCAATCTTCTCCAGTGGAACGGCGATGCGCAGGGCGCCCCCTGGCACGGGGACCGCCACGTACAGTGATTTGAGCCCAACGGTGTTGCTCAACCGCGAATCGGAACCGATTTGCCCGGCCAGCGCGGCCTGTACCTCCGGGCGCTTCGCATGGTTTTCCATATGCAGGGGATCGGCTTCGGAATCGGCCAGCACGCGGCCATCCCACCCAATCGCCGTCACCCGTCCATTCGCGGCACGGGCCAAACGCTGGAACGACTTGACATCCATCCGCGCGAAATCTTCTGGAGATAGCAGGGAGAGTATTCTGCCCTTGTCAGCGAGTTCGCGCGTCAAGGTCTCGACATACGTTTTCTCAGCGGCTTGCGAGACCTGGAAATCCACCGCTGTCAGCGCGACAACCAGAACGCAAAGGACGCCGAGAATTAGTTTCAGAAAGAGCCGTGCCGTCAAACCACTATCTTAACGGAGGGTTTATTTCAGTTTGATGACTACAGGTCTCAGACAATTGACACAATCTTCATCTAACTGTAACGGCCGCCTTGTTAGCTTGTGGTTAATGAAGATTAAATTCAGGTATAAAGTCTCTTTTTGTTTGCTCGCACTCGCATCCAGTCTGCTTGCCCAGACAGACAACGCCCGCATCGTGGGTCAGATAACGGACGCCAGCGGCGCGGTATTGCCGGGCGCTACCGTCTCCATTAAGAGCGAAAAAACCGGCGACGAGCGGAACGTTACCGCCAACAACCTGGGCTATTATGTGGTCCCGAATCTGGCGCCGGCCTCCTATACGGTCTCCGGCAAGACGAACGATCTTGGGCCTTCCGTGAACACGAATATCAACCTTGCGGTTGGACAGGAACGCACGTTGAACTTGATCCTGCAGCCCGCTTCCATGGCGCAAGAAATCAATGTTTCCGGCGGCGAACTGACGGTGATCGATACCAGTTCGGCGCGCATCGGAGCCAACGTAAATGAACGCGAAGTGTCCAACCTTCCCTTAAACGGCCGTCAAGTCTCGCAGTTGTACCTGCTGGTGCCGGGCGCGCAGACCGCAGGCAGCGGATCGTTCGACAACATTCGTTTCAGCGGGCGAGCCAATCAGCAGAACGAAATCCGCTTCGACGGGATCGAAGCAAGTTCCATCATTGACGCGTCTCCAGGCAATCTGAACGGGGAAAGCTCCAGCGGATTCCGCTTGCAGTCGAGTTTGGAAAATATTCAGGAATTCCGTGTCGAATCGAGCAACTACCCCGCCGAGTTCGGCACCGGCACCGGGGGCCAGGTGAGTGTAATCACGAAGTCCGGCGGCAACCGGCTAACCGGTACCGCTTTCGATTACCTCAGAAACGACGCTCTGGATGCCCGCAATTTCTTCGATGGCAGCACGAAATCTCCGCTGCATTTGAATCAGTTCGGAGCCTCTCTTGGCGGTCCCATCATCAAAGAGAAGCTCTTCTTCTTCGCCAGCTATGAGGCGGTGCGGCAGAGCGCCGGCGTGAACCTGATCGCTACTGTGCCCAGTGCGGCGGCCCGTGCCAGAGCCGTGCCGTCCATTGCAAATATCGTGAATGCATTTCCTAAGGGGCAGTTCGCCTCATCAAACCCGGACCTTGACGTGGCGCAGAGGAATGCCGCGACTAACCTGAATGAAAACTATGGGAGCATCCGATTCGACTACCGCTTCAACGATAAGTACACACTCTATGCCCGGTACTTCCGGGACCAGGGTGAATCCATCTCTCCCATTGAGGGGACTTCCGTTTCCGGCAGCCAGTTCGTCGTCAGCGCCGTCCCTCAGAATGGATTGCTCAACTTCCAGCAGATCCTTTCGCCCGCGGCGATCAACGAAAGCAAGTTTGGCTTTAATGGCGCAAAAACACGCGCGTCCGGATTTGCGCCGTCGATCCCCGGTGTGCCGGACGCTTCGGCAATCTCGATCGATTTCACCGGCAATGCTTCCATCACCGGCATCGGCGGGCAGGGTGCTTCCGCCGGCGCCGCGCGGCTGGGCGGCCTGGTCCGGTCCAACAGTACGCAAAACGGCCGCGGACAGCCCTACACAAACTACACGATGACGTTTGCAGACAACCTGAGCTTGATCAAAGGAGCCCACACGCTGAAGTTTGGCGGCGAAGCCAGACCTGTCCGCCTTTACACCGACCGGCTTGGTGGAACCACTTATACGTTTGCAAACTTGACCGATCTACTGGCCAATAAGCCCACTTCGGTTTCCTTCCTTGGCGACGTGAGCGCTCCCAGTCCGTTCAACGGCGGAGCCACCGGAAACCGCCTTGCCAAGCAATATTATTTGGTCGGCTACGCACAGGATGAATGGAAACTTCGTCCCAACCTCACCATGAGCTACGGTCTGCGCTACGAGTACTATTCGGTCCTGCATGAGGCGCATAATCTTGCCGTTCTCTTCGACGCGGACAGCGGGCGCCTGCTCGATCCGAAGACGCATGATTTTTACAAGAGCTCGAAACTGAACTTTGGTCCTCGTCTGGCATTTAGCTGGTCCCCGGAAAAGCTCAACAACAAAACGGTTTTTCGCATCGGCGCGGGCTATTACTTCGGACCGGGCCAGACCGAAGATCAGATTCAGCCGATTGAGAGCGATCGTGTTAGCCAAACTCTCACCGGCGCTGCCGCGATCTTTCCGGTAATCCCGGCGAACATTATCGCCAATTACAACATCAACGATCCTAACCTCGGCTTCCAGCCGCGTGCGTATGAAACAAATGCCTATCGGATTCCCGAAAAGATCCTGTCCTACACCGCTTCCTGGCAGCAGCAACTACCATCGAACACCCTGTTGACCGTCGCTTATGTCGGTAGCCAAGGACGCAATCTCTTCCTGCGCGGATGGACCAACCGGATCACCGGCGTCACCATGAATCCCGCCACAGGCGCCGGCATCCCGCAGTTGCAGTTCGGTAACCGTTTCGCACAAATCGATTACAAGACCAGCGGCGGTTCCGATCATTACGACTCCATGCAGACCACCATCAACCGCCGGTTCAGCAAGGGCTTGACCATCGGTTCGCAGTGGACCTGGTCGCACAGCATTGGAAATACGGGCGGGTCAAACGAAGCGAATACAACGCAAGACCCGGCCAATTTCGCTTTGGATCGCGGAAACAACAACTTCGACGTACGCCATAGCGCGAATATCAGCGCGCTTTACGAAATGCCTTTCGGGAAAGGCGCGCTGGGCGGATGGCAACTCGGTGGCGTCTGGAATGCACGCACCGGTCTGCCGTATGAGGTCCGAGTGACCCGGCCCGATATTGTGTACCAGGACCCCCGCAATGGTACGTATGTGGCGAATCCGATTCTGGTGAATGGATCACCGGTCACTGTACCCGTCGTCAACGTACCGGGCGGCGGCAACTTCCGTAACTTCCGGCGGCCTGATCTAATTGCGGGTGTGGACCCCTTCCTTACCACGGCTGATAAGCGGATGATGCTGAACCCCGCCGCCTTCGCCATTCCGGTGCCGGGCCGCATCGGGAATCTCGGCCGGAACGTATTATACGGACCTTCGCTGACGCAAGCCGACCTTACCCTTCAGAAGCAGTTTCCCATCGGCGAGAAGACCACCATCGAGTTCCGCGGCGAGTTCTACAATATCTTCAATCGCGCGAACTTCAGCAACGCGCCCTCGTTGCTCAATCAGGCGCTTGGAACTGAAACCAACCAACTGCAACCAGGACAGGCGTTCACGCCGGCGGCTGCGGGCGGAGCATTCGGAGTAGCAAATGCAACGGTGGAGAAAGCGGTTGGGTTAGGCGCGGCCCGTCAGATTCAGCTCTCGCTACGGCTGAAGTTCTGAGCATCAATCAGGCGCCAGGACGATTCTCCAATAACGTGACGCAGGGCTCGTGCCGGCTCTGCGGACCACCATCATTCACCGCGAACATCTTCTTCCCGCCGCTCCACAAACTGCCGCCGGCGTACTCGCCGTCTTTCCGCAGCGCGTAGAAATTGATGTCGAATTTAGCCAACCGCGCGGCATCGTTGTCGTAATTCCGCGCCACGCGTTTTAGTGCATCCAGTATTGCCTCTTTCGGCGGCATTCCGTGGCGCATATTCTCGACAATCGTGTGTGCGCCGGCGATGCGGATGTTCTCCTCGCCCCGTCCGGTGGACCCGGCGCCACCCACCTCCTGGTCGACAAACAATCCCGCGCCGACAATAGGCGAATCCCCCACGCGGCCCGGGATTTTCCACGACAATCCACTGGTCGTGGTGACACCGGACATTTCACCCTTCGTATTTAACGCCAGGCAGTTGATGGTTCCCGTAATCGGATGCATGGCCCTGTCCATAGCATACGCAAGAGTAGCCTCGTCTGCCTGCGGGAACATGTCCTTCATCGCGGCGCTCGGCTTCTTCAGCGGCGCATCCACACCGTCCGTCCAGTTGTTATGTCCGCTCTTGTCGCGTAACGACTGCTTCCAAACCATCCAAGCGAGCCGCGACTTCTCCGTCAGTAGATCTTCTTCCTTGTACCCCCAAGCTTTGGCAAACCGCAGCGCGCCATCGCCCACCAGCATCACGTGGTCGGTTTGCTCCATCACCAGCTTTGCGATCTTTGAAGGCGTCTTGATGCCGCGTATTGAAGCCACAGAACCGCACCTGCGCGTGGGACCGTGCATCACGCTCGCATCCAGTTCCACCACGCCTTCTTCATTGGGCAGCCCGCCATAGCC
>JBBPYD010000034.1:0-7089 GCA_038200305.1 Bryobacterales bacterium | reverse complement strand
ATCGCAGCGCCAAACGGAACTTGTTCAATCCAAAGCGGGAGGACCGGGATTTCTTCCGTTTTTGGTAGAACCTGGGGCGAGGCGGCTTCCAGTTTCGGAAGGGGTACAATCATTTGGTGCAATCCCAGCTAGATCACGAGATGTTGCCAGCGCCCGCTTGCCGCCGGGCACTGGTGGGATTTTTCATCTCTGGCTTGCTCATGGCCTTCCCTGGAGCGGTCCTGCCGGCCTGGGGATTTCATCTGACATCCGACTTCGTAGCCGTGGGAAACTACTTCCTCAGCATGAATCTTGGGATGCTGGCCTCGGTCCGAATCGCGCTGGCGCTGCTGCGGCGGCGCGGAATCTCTCAAACGCTGACATTGTCTTGCGCGCTGGCGTTTTGTGCTCTGGTTTTGCTGGCTTTGGCCTCGCCGCCGGCTCCGAATTTATGGCGGCTCGCCGCGTTCTTCTGGATCGGTATGGCCGCGGGACTGCTGAACACGGGAACATTCCACGCCATTTCGTCTATGTTCCGGCACAATCCGGCTGCCACGGTGAACCTCTCCGGGACATTTTTCGGGCTGGGGTGCGTGACCACCGCGGTATTAATCGCGGGCACCTTCGGCACTTACACGGTGCCGAGCATGTTGTTCCTTTTCGCGCTGATTCCTCTGTATTTCGCGATCATGTTTAGCCGGACATCCTTCTCCTTTAGCCGGACATCCTTCTCCACGGGCCCCAGCGTGGAATCCGGCATTTGGCGGGAACGGGTGGAACGGCAATCCACAATGGAATCGCGAAGCCCGAGCGCAATTCTGTTCAGCCTGCTGCTGTTTTTCCAGTTCGGGAATGAGTGGTCCATCGCCGGCTGGCTCACGCTGTTCCTTATCCGGCGCCTGGGACTCAGCCCGACGACATCTCTGCTGGTCTTGTCGCTCTACTGGATCGCCCTGCTGTTGGGGCGCATTGTGGCGCAAACGATGTTGCCGCGGTTCCGTCACGGCACACTACTGCTGGGCAACGTGATCGCGGCCATGCTGGGATGCGCCATACTCGCGTTTACAGATAACCTGTTTGGGGCAGTAACCGGCGTTCTGCTGGTTGGCTTTGGATTCGCGATTATTTATCCTCTGATTGTGGAGAAGATTGGCGCCCGCTTCCCGAACTACCATCCCGGTTTCTTCAATGGCGTGTTCTCATTTGCACTCACTGGCGGCATGCTGGCGCCCTGGATACTTGGTTTTTTGGCGCGGGCTTACGGCATACAAATTGTGATGGCGCTTCCCATGCTGGGCACCTGCGCCGTGTTTCTCTGCCTGGTGGGTGTGTGGATAGAGGGCAAGCTGAGCGGCAGAACGCTACCGCCGCAGCTTGATAGAGACTAACTGTCCGCTACCCGCAGTAAAGTCACGCTAGCACAGCCGCCCGTACCAGGCGAGCACTGGGCCGCCGTAGATTGCGACGCCCAGTGCGGCGATCCCCAGAAAGCTTCCAAACGGCAGCTCGTATGTTGAAACATCCTTGCGCGCAATCAAGATGTACAGCAATCCGGCCACGCTCCCCATCACAGACCCAACAATGAGCGTAAGCAACGTGCCCTGAATACCGAAGAAGGCGCCGATCATCATCACCATCTTCACGTCACCAAAGCCTAATCCTTCGCGGTGGCGGATCTTTTGATACAGCGCTCCAAATGCCCACAGAATCCCGCTGGTAAATACAGCTCCCGCGATGGATTCAATCACGGAGATTACGGAGTGGTTCCAGGTGGCCGGTAGTACGAATGCCATTAAACCTGGCCCCATCGGAATGATGGCGGCTAGAAGTATACCCACCGCCGTACCGCCTACCGTGAATTCATCGGGCAGGATTCGCTCTTCGAAATCGGTGAAGATGAGCGCAACCTGAATGGCGGCGAAGATGCAAAATTTCAGTGCTACCAGCGTAGGTCCAAGCATCAGACCGCCGGCAAAGAAGAGAATCCCCGTGACCGACTCAACCGTCGGGTAGCGCCAAGAAATCGGCTTCCCACAATGGCGGCAGCACCGGCTCAGCAGTATCCACGACGCGACAGGGACATTGTCGTACCAGGCAATCTGTTTTTCGCAATGCGGGCATGCAGACCGCGGGCGGACCACGGATAGATCGCGTGGCATCCTGTAGATACAGACATTCAGAAAGCTGCCAATTAGCAGGCCGAAGAGGCCCATGAGCAACGCTTCTAGCAACCGATCACCCGCCGATAGACACTCATCGTGTTCCCGATCATTGCACTGGCGGTGAAGCGCTGTTCCACACTCGTCCGCGCGTTCTCTGCGAGTATCGCGCGCCGGCTGAGCGCGTGCCGGATGGCATTCACAATCGCTGGAACATTGTTTTCCGTTAAGACGCCGGTGATTTCATTTTGGACGATCTCCGGCAGGCCGCCCACATTGCTTGCGACCACCGGCACCCCCGCCGCCATAGCCAGAAGAGCGGCCGAACCCAGTCCCTCGGAATGCGTGATGTAAACGAAGAGCGCCGCGTTCCGCAGGCCGTTTTTAAGGTCAGTGCAGTAGTGGATTGTAAGCCCCGCTTCGGCCGCAGCCTCGCGCAGCAGTGCATTGCCCTTCATGGGATCGCCGCTGGCGATTGCGACGATGTCATCGCCATCCGCTCTGAATTCAGGGACGTCTACGCCGTCGTACACCACGCTAATCTTCGCGGCGGGAACTCCGCTTGCGCACAGGATAGATTGAACATGACCGGAAACCGCGATGTAGTGATCCGCCCGCGAATACTTCCATTGGGAAATCCAGGAGCGGCCAATCGGAAACGCTACCCGGCGCGAAACAATCAGCCGGGATCGAGCCACCGCAGCCGCCCAGGTATGCGTTTGGGCGTCATGGACGTGCGTTAGGTCCACCGATCCCGAATGCGCGCGCAGCGCCCGGATACTGAGCGGCTCCGCGCGAAGTCCACGGCGCCGGCACTCCTGCATCAGCGGACCATCGGACCTGCAAAGCAGCACGGAATCCGGCCCGAGACCCTGATGCAGATACAACGCCTGCCACTGGCCGCCGCGCATCTCCCGGCCCGCATCCGCATGCAGAATCTTCATCGGCGCGGGCTCATATTGCGGGCCTTTGCATATTTCAGAAAGTTGTAGAGAGCCGCCATTTGGGCAATAGTAAGCCCTTCCAGGCCGTCGCGAAACCCGGCTTGAAAGAGATACGTTCGCCAGAAGGTCCACGCGGGATCGAGCAACAATTCAGACCATCCTACCTTCCGTTTTTGATCGACAATCTGCTCGGCTGCAAGCGTGGTATAGCGGTCCATGGTCTTGAGATGTTCAGAAAGCGAGCTGCATGTAAAGTGCAGCAGATCGGATTCCAGGTGGCCTACGCTCCCCTCTACGCGCACACTCTCATGGACGTACTCACCAACCCACTTGGCCCGGCCGCGATGATATAACCGCACCTTGCGATCGGGATACCAGCCGGAATGCAGAATCCAGCGGCCCAGATACTGCGCCAAACGCGGCATCGTGTAAGCATCGTGCCGCGGACCGTTCTTTTTAATCTGCCAGATCTCGCCTTCCAACGCTTCACTCAGCGCCTCATCGGCGTCAATGGATAGAATCCAATCGTGCTCGCTGTGCTCAGCCGCCAAGTTCTTCTGGCGCGCATAGCCGGGCCATGGACTCTCAATCACGCGCGCCCCCAGCTTCGCCGCGATTTCCGGCGTGCGGTCCAGCGACCCGCTATCCACTACCACGATCTCATCGCAACAGCGCAGACTCTCCATCGCCCGTGCGATGTTCCGCTCTTCGTCGCAAGTGATAATTGTGGCCGATATTTTCATCAGTCCTGGCTCTAGTCCGGTGTGCCGATGGGCGCCAGCGTAAAACAAACTAAAAACATAGCCAGGGCCAGCCAGCCGAGTTTCGTTCTGCCGGAGCCCATCTGAGCACCATCATAAATCCTGGGATGTTTCAGCCCAAAGAAGAACAGCAACACGGCCCAGAAAATCCAACTGATGGAAAAATAGCCCATGGGGATCAGCGCCGCCACGAAGATTTTCGACAGAAGCCGGTGCCGGCCGCCTATGAAGGAATAGAGGATATGGCCTCCATCTAGCTGGCCGATGGGCAACAGATTCAGCGCTGTGGCGAAGATGCCGACCCAGGCCGCGCGAGCGGCCGGATGCAGGTAAATGTCCGCGGCCGCTACGCCAGGAAAGATCAAGGCCTCCAAGCCCCGCAGGATCGCAGGCGTGCTGAATACAAGATCGCCTTGCAAGGCGATGCCTGGGATCACTTTTGAGAACGCCAGGCCAATAGCGAGGGCCGGAATTACAAATACAAATCCAGCGATGGGACCGGCTATACCCACATCAAACAGTTGGCGCTTGTAGTAGATCGCGGACCGGATCCGGATGAATGCGCCGAGCGTCCCGATAAGAGACGGAGCGGGCAGAAAATACGGCAGGCTGGCATCAATTTTGTAGTACCGGCAGGTGAGGTAGTGCCCCATCTCATGCGCCATCAAAATAGTCAGAAGCGTAATGGAGAACGGCAATCCGTGAACGAGTTCTGCGGGATGCGTGAAGGTATGGCTAAAGCCGGCGAGCAGACCGGCGAGATCGTCTCCCATAAAAGCCGGACGATTCCGGTCAAAATTGTAGGCAAGACGGGCGCCTACCGTGGTGGTGGTGAAAAACGTGAGGAGCAGAAGCAGCGCATACAGCCAGTAGCGCTCGCGCGGCTTGCCCGGCTGCTCCATGGGCTCGGGTGAAACGACGATTGGCGACACAGTTGGAATACTACGTTGAAATATGACGGGCTCAGCTACTGCAGCGTTTGCAATTCCTTGCCCGGCTTAAAGCGAACGGCCTTGCCTGGAGGGATGGCGACTTCCGCACCGGTGCGGGGGTTGCGCCCGATCCCTGTCTTACGGGGACGTACATTGAAAATGCCAAAGCCGCGCAATTCGATGCGTTCGCCCTGACCGAGTGCCCGCTTCATGCTTTCAAACACGGTCTCGACAGCCATTTCGGCCTTCGTCTTGGTAATACCCGTTTTGCTGACAACTTCGTTAATGATATCGAGCTTGATCAAGACATCCTCCCCGTTTTTTCGCCGCTGACTTCGAAGCCGGTTTCGGCAGGACAGCAAACCTCATGATAAGATTAGGCTTAAGCATTGTCAAGCTCAATTCCAACTCGCATGGGCACGGTGGATGAAGAGACGTTCCGTAGAACTTGCGCGAAATTCGCGACGGGCGTGGCAATCGCCACGGTGACAAGCCCCGGCGGGCAGCCGAGGGGAATTACGGTAAACTCGTTCACGTCGGTCTCCTGCGCCCCGCCTCTGGTGTTGGTGTGCATCGATTATAAGTCGAGTATTCTTCCGTATTTTCGCCAGAGCGCATTTTATGGAATCAATGTGCTGATGCAGGATCAACAGAATCTATCCGTGCGTTTCTCACAGCCGGAACTGGACAGGTTCGATGCGGTCGGCTGGCGCGGCGGCGAGAACGGGGTCCCGCTGCTGGCCGGTGTGCTGGCCGCGATGGAGTGCCGGGTGACACAGACGGTGGAGGCCGGCGACCACGCCATTTTCCTTGGCGAAGTGGTCGCGGCTCAATTCCGGGATGGGAAACCTCTGCTTTATTTTGGCGGTGGATACCGGCACTTGTAGAACTAGCCCAGCCTTTGGCTAACGGGTTAAGAAAAATACAAGAGATTGGGGTCTTGAGGCAATGTCTGATAAAATGCCTCCGCCGCGTTCGTTCCAGCTATCGTTGAACCTGCAGTTCTGATCGCGGGAATCGACAGCACCCCTAAGCTAGCCCACCGGAATCGTAAAGTAAAACTTCGATCCTTTGCCTGGTTCCGATTCGGCCCAGATGCGGCCCTTGTGGATCTCGACAATTTTCTTCGCGATGGCCAGCCCAATCCCTGTACCTGGGACATCTTTGCCATGCAGCCTCTTGAATACGCCGAAGACCCGCTCTACGTACTTCATGTCGAATCCAATGCCGTTGTCGGCCACGCAAAAGACCCAAGTTTCTCCATCGCGCGAGGCTGAGATGTGGACTTGGGGCGGCTCGGCTGAATGATACTTGATCGCATTCCCTATCAGGTTCTGCATGGCCATGGCAAGACGAGCCTGATCGCCGGTCACGGCTGGCAGCAAGCCCCGCGTCACTACCGCGCCGCTCTCGTTCACCGCTATCTGCAGATTGAGCAGAGCCCAATCCACGACGCTGCCCATGTCCACCTGTTCCAGCCGGCGGGTCTCGGGGTTGCCAGCCCGCGAGAAAGCCAGCAGATCCCTGATCAGTTGACTCATGCGGTCGGCGCCTTCGATGGTGAATTGTATGTACTCGTCCGCATTCGCGTCCAGCTTGCCCTTGTATCGGCGCGCGATCAACTGGGTGTATCCGGAAACCATTCGCAAGGGTTCCTGCAGGTCGTGCGAAACCGCGTAGGCGAACTGTTGCAGGTCTTCATTCGACCGGATGAGATCCTCCTGTTTCTGCTGCAACTCCGCTTCGGCCTGCTTCAAAAGGGTTACGTCTTGAAAAAGAATCATGCCGATGGAAGGCTCGCCGAACATGGCAGGCAGGATTTCCGAGTAGATCAGCATGCGGCGGACCCCAGAAGAAGTGGTCCAAGTCATCTGTAAGCCTTCGAGGCGCTCCCCGCGCGAAACCCTGGCCACGGGAAGATCCGCTATGCCAATGGGATTGCCGCTGTCATCCGTACAATCGCCCTCTCCCAGAGGCAACTTGCCACCCGCCATTTGGATGGCGGCGCGATTGGCGAAGGCGATATTGCCACTGCCCTGCTCCACAAAGATGACACCCATGGGCATCATGTCGAGGACTTGTTGCAGCCAAAGTTGGTGGCTTTGCGTGAGCTCGGCTGAATTCTTTTGATCGTGAATATCGGTACAGGTTCCGATCCATTTCCGGATGGAGCCCGAATCGCCACGAAGCGGAACGGCGCGCGTGAGATGCCAATGGTATTGGCCGTCGTGGCGGCATAGGAACCGGCACACCGCTTCGAATTCCTCACCCGATTCCATGCATCGCAAGTATGCGGCGAGGTAACGATTCCGGT
>JBBPYD010000033.1:0-12546 GCA_038200305.1 Bryobacterales bacterium | reverse complement strand
TTGAACAGCCGTGCAGCGTCGGCGGCAGTCTTATCGCCCCTGGAAACCATTCTTCGGATCTCGGCCTGCTGTTGAGGGGTCAGTTTTGGCCGACGCCCCCCGATGCGTCCTTCTGCATCATCATTCGGCCTGCGGGCGTCGTGGTGCCGGTCGCCTCCGTTAGGCTGCGGAAACCAGCTCCGGCTTCGCTGAGCCGTTCCATGATCGTCAGAACATCGCGGAGCGAACGGGAAAGTCGGTCGAGTTTCCAAACTACGAGCACATCTCCTTTGCGGAGTTGATCCAGAAGCCGGTGCAGTTCAGGCCGGTCCCACCTTCCGCCGGAGGCCTTCTCGCAAATGCGCTCGCATCCACCGCCCTTCAGCGCGGCGACCTGCGCGGCGGTTTCCCGATCGTTGGCCGAGACGCGGGCATAGCCGATGAGCATTGCACAATCTATCGCCATTACTCTGCATTAAGCAGTACCTTTTTGCAATGTCAAAAACGGCGTAAACGCAGGGTCTCGCTTTCCATTGCGGAAAGCCGTTTGGTCGCTAATGCTTCCGGCGCAGATCGGCAAAGGCTGGGCACAAATGAAACCAGGCACGCGGCGGCGGACGCCAGCCACCACCACAGTCCCACTCCGCCGCTGGGGCAAATCTACCGAAATCGCGGATCGCCATCAGGGAAGCTTGCTATAATCAACGACGCTTGCTATAAGCATCTGGGTTGAATTTCGTCGGGGACATCGTCGGAAGCCGGCCCGGCCCTAGTCAGGATCTGCAAGGAGGAGGAACTTACGAATGCCCATCAAAGCAATACTGATAACGGCGGTGGCGTTTGGTCTAGCAACGGCCTCCGCTAACGCCAGTCCTTTTACCTACGTAATCGGCAACAACGACATCGAGGGTACTCACCACTTCGGCACGGTGGATCTCGCTACCGGGGCGTTTCAGCAGATCGGTCCAAACACGCCGGTGGGAAGTGAGGGCTTGGCTGCGGGACCGGGCGGATCGCTGCTGACGCTTGCGTACAACAGCGATCTGTACTCGATTAACCCTGCGACGGGAGCCTATACTCTCGTCGGCCCCACGGGGTTGGGTGACTGTACGACGCCAGAATCACCCTGTGGACCTACTTCGAATCTCACCCTTGGCAGCGCAAACGGGAACATCTACGCAACGGATTTCCAGAACAGAATTCACAGCGTGAACCCGCTAACCGGCGCCGCGACGCTGATTGGGACTACCGGCATCCCGCCTATTCCCTTCATTCCTGGCAGTTTTAACCCTGATGGAACGATCAACTTCTATGAAGAGGCCCTGTTCGGTGCAGGGGGAAAACTGTACGCAACGTTCGACGCTATTGTGTTCGACTTTACAACGTCTTCCGCCGCCAGTATTGCGGTCGCTCCCGCGCTTCACCAGATCGATCCCTCGACAGGCCGGGCAACGGTTGTTGGCCCCACCGACTTATCCATTGGTGCAGTGGTTGGCGCGAACGGCACAAACTACGCATTCAATCTCCTCCGAGGTCAAATCTTTAGCCTCGATGTAGCGAGCGGCAACACCAGCTTTGTAAGCGATACGGACCCAACTGCCGGAACGATTCGAGGAGCGGCGACCGCGACTCCTGAGCCAGCTTCGATCATGCTGACCGGCGTTGGACTAGCCGCGGCTCTTGTTTGGAGACGGCGAAAGCTTTATCTCAGGGCCTAATCGCCGGTACCGCCCTTCGGCTAAGTGTTCTCCTAACAGCAGGGAGGTCATTTCCCGGATAGCTCCTGAATCACGCACCACTTGGCAAGTTTATTCTCTTGGCACTCTGAATCCAGCCTCTCCGGGAACCCAACCCCGGGCAGGTGGTCAGTAATGCCGTAGCGTTGATCGCGATCATCTAAAACTGTCCAATCACAAGGCTCTCGGGCGCAGCCACCACCACAGCTTTGCTCACCTCTCGCAAGGCATTGATTTCGAGAATTCGTTCCATTTGAGTAAGGAGACGGTTCAGCAACCGAAAGTTGCCGCCCGTGATCCGAATGATAGCCGCGACCGTTTCCGGATCCAACGATGCTGCGGTAGATGCACGCCGGGAGGCGTCCAGCGCTGATCCAATAATTCGCGGACCTCTTTGGCCGGGAGTAGAACTGCGGGTAGCGGGCCAGGCGCTTTTCGATGCCCGGCATTCCGATCAGGACCAGACCTACGCCCCCATGGTCAAAGATGTTCCGCACTTGCTCAAGCCCTGTCATTTTGAGCCGATCCGCTTCGTCGATGACGAGCAAAGCTGTCGGATCAGGCAAAGTGTTAGGCACTCGCATGGCGCGATTCCGCTGCTCATGGAAAGCATCCTCCGCCTTCACAGCCTCGTCACTTCGATAACCATCTGGGTTCCTCTTAGGTCGCGCAGCTTTTCGGCGCGATTTAGGGAGACGCTTCATTCGCGCGTGTTCGTACCGTCGTGCCCGCTCGATTGCGGCATTATGCAGCAGGCTACGGGTCTTCGCGATGTCACGCTCCAGATGGCTGGGCGAGTTGACAACAGGAGAAGTGTAGAAGACAACACTGCCTTTACTGATCTCCTTGAGGAGTGCCCTGGTCTGGCACTGATGGTTCCAATACGCCTGTACGTTTTCCCAATTGGCGTAATGATGCGCTGAAAGCGTCTTGCCAACCTCCGGCGAACCGTAACACAATCCGATATAGCGATACCGTTTGCAGGCATCGCAGAACTCGGCGAACCGCCGGAGTTCAAGAGTTTCGACTATGACGACCGCTGAGCAGTCGTTATTCGTTTCGGTACCGTTTGAGAGCGGGTGATGACCGCTTTGTTGCCGCGGGTTCTTCTGTTGGTGCTGGTGGCGCATTGTCAGCTAGCCCGAATCCGCCCCCTGGTAGGAGAATGGGATCATGGACGCCGTGAGAATGGACAAGTGGCTCTGGGCCGCCCGATTTTTCAAGACACGCCCGCTGGCCGCGCGGGCATGTGAACTCGGCAGGATTGAGTCCAATGGGCAACCAGCCAAGTCCTCGCGCGAGGTACGGACCAGCGACCTGCTGCAAGTTACGAACGATGGCGGTACGTTTCAGGTGGAAGTTCTGGCGCTCAGCGAAATGCGCGGCCCGGCAGCAGTGGCGCAGACACTCTACCGTGAAACGGAGGCGAGCAAGGGGTCGCGGCTGAAGTTGGCGGAAGAGCGTAAAGCGATGCCGCATTGGGAATCGTTCCGCGAAGGCAAACCATCAAAACGCAATCGCCGTGAACTCGACCGGTTTCGGGGTAGAGTGTGACCACAGAACACACGCTCTAACTTTTCGATTCATCGATTACGGAAGCCGCTGGTACAGACCGGTATCACCGTCTACCTCGATAGCGCGCCATTGGGAGTGCGTTTTCAGCAGTGGGGCCAGGCCACTTGCTTCCGGCACCATTGCCAGTTGCAAGTTGTATTTCGCGATGAGCGCTTCCCATCCCGGTTGTCCGTTCAGTAGCGTCGAATAATCCTGTGAAAGGGCGGGTCCGTAATAGTCGGTTCGGCCGTCGAGAAATACTTGCTGATTCGGATAGTAACGATAGATCAGGTAGTCGCCCCAATAGTCAGTCGTGAACAGACGCGCGCTAGTAAGTTCGGCCGCATGGCGGTTCACAAAAGATACTGGGAACTTATCGGCCGGAAAGTCAGTTGGCCAGGCGATTCCGAAATCAAACGCCAACAGGGCGGCGCCTAATAGCGGGACTACCATGCTGGACCGGCGAAATTCCGCCAGATGATCCGCTCCGATACGGTAAAGGATCGCGGACAGGCCGGAGCCGTTTTGGCGAGATACCCAATTCTTCCATGCAAGTGTCAGCGCCGCACCCGCGTATGGCAAGACAACCATCACGAAAATCGGCGCGTGGCGAACCGACATTAGAAACCCATGCGCCCATACCAGGACGAGTAGCGCGGGGGCGAATTGTTTCTTCAGCAGAAGCCAGACTGCCGTTCCCACGCCCAGGAACAAAAGAATCTCAAAATCACGGCCGGCAACGGAATCGAAGCGGGGCGGCTGGAATTCTTCGACGATGCCGCGTATCCAATCGGCGCGAAGATACCGGAACAAGTGGACGTGTAATTCATATCCAAACGGATTTAAGAAACTGGCAGCCGCGCAACCGGCCGTCAGGGAAGAATAACGGCGGGCAGAGGCCCAATTTCTTTCAACGGCGCTTCCTATCGCGATCGCCCCGAGAGACACAAGCAGAGCCACGAAACCGCCATGCAGGTTCACCCACAGAGCGGTCAAGGGGATGAGAATCCAAATCGCACGGCCGGGCTGGCGGCGGTCTTCATCGATCAGCCACAGCGAGCCCGCCATCAACACCAGCGTGAGAATGTGGGGCCGCGCCAAGTAATGTATGGACGAAACGGCGATGCCGGTATTCAGCAGAGCCATCGCAATCAGGACATTGCAGCCGCGCCAGAGCATGTGTTGCAGGACAATCCAACACGAGAGCGCAATCATCAACGCCGCAAAGACGGCAATGCCCTTCAAACCCAGAGCCCTATAAATAGAGGCAAACGCGGCATCGCTCAACCACTCCCAGGCGAACCACCGGCCGCCGGGCTTACTGAACGAAAACAGATCCGTATGCGGAACGGCGTGGTGATCCAGGATGTATTCGCCCGTCCGTATGTGTGTGCCGGTGGCGGCATCCCGCAACAGCCCGACTGGCATTTGCGATCCAGTGAAAAGCAGCAGCCAGAGGACAATGGCGAGCGCCAGACAATCGGAGAGGGACGGCAATAGCCAGCGCATTCTCAAGTATGATCGTCTGGCAACAGGCATTTCTGTAGTCAAGTCTCTTGCCGACTCGCTTATGCGCGCGGCTCAGAAACGGCGGCAAATGTGTAGACTATCTAACCGTTATGGGGTAACGTGAGTAACGCTCCCGAGTCCTACAAAGGAGGCACATTGGAAGCACACCGTTCAACCCGATGGCAGCTTTCAGTTCTCGCGGCGGCCCTGGTTCGGCTAAGGTGCTGGCGTACGAGGTTAGCGGAGGAGATCCGCGCAAGGGTAAAGGCAACATTCAATATTACGGGTGTGGCTCTTGCCACACCGTTCCAGGAATTCCCGGTGCCGACGGGCTTGTGGGGCCTCCTCTTACAAGAATGTGAAGCCGCGTCTATATTGCCGGCGTTTTGACGAATACGCCTTGGAACATGATGCGCTGGATACAGAACCCGCCAGAAGTCGACCGGCTTACCGCGATGCCGAATCTGAACGTCACGCCATCTGACGCACGCGATATCGCAGGATATCCGTACACGCTCAAATGAGCGGGATTGTCAGATTGGTGGGCGCGAACCAAGCCGTTGAGCTGTTCGGCGTGCAGCTGGTTGGCGTAAGCGCTCAGAGTGGAAAGAAAGTTCTTTTCACCTTAGCCTTCATCCTCTTCGTCACGATCCTTGGGTGGATCTTGCGCAAGGTGGCGTCGTGGCTTTTGCAGGGGCGCCAGTCGGAGCGAGTCAGGTTCTGGACGCGGCAGGGCATCACGGTCATCGTCGCGGCGCTTCTGATCGTCGGCGCCGTTTCGATTTGGTTTGACGATCCCACGCGCCTGACCACTGCTCTGGGACTGGTCACGGCCGGTCTTGCGTTCGCCTTACAACGTGTTGTTACGGCAGTAGCCGCGTATCTAGTCATTCTTCAAGGAAAGACATTCAATATTGGCGACCGCATCACCATGGGCGGAGTGCGCGGTGACGTAATCGCCCTGAGCTTTGTCCAAACCACGATTATGGAAATGGGAGAGCCGCCGTCGGTGCAAGGCGCCGACCCGGCCATGTGGGTGCGCGCCCGCCAATACACCGGCCGCATCGTGATCGTCACGAACGACAAGATATTCGATCAGCCTGTGTACAACTTCACTCGCGACTTTCCGTACATTTGGGAGGAGATGAGCCTCCCCATCTCTTACACGGGCGACCGCAAACGGGCCGAGCAGATTATGTTAGAGAGCGCCCGCCGCCACACGCTGCCGATCAATGAACTGAGTGAGGACGCGCTTCAGGAAATGGAACGCCGGTATGCAATGAAGCAAACCGATCTCGTTCCGAAGGTATATTACCGGCTGACGGATAACTGGATTGAGCTCAGCATACGATTTCTCGCGAGGGATTTCGGAGTCCGGGAGTTGAAAGACCAGATGAGCCGGGATATTCTTGCGGAGTTTGAGACCGCGGGCATCGGAATCGCTTCGGGAACATACGAGATCGTTGGAATGCCGCCATTGCAAATTAAGAATGAGTGATCACCGTTAACCGCGCTGCATTCCCAGTCCGGCGCGGTCTTTTTTATATGAGCATTAAAGTTATGAAAACCCCCGACTCCGACGTGACGGCACGTAAACCGGACACGGATGAACAGGACGACCTTACGCCTGGCGTAATCCACGGCCCTCAAACCTCAAACAAATCCGGAAAGCATTCCTCGGTTGAGAAACTCGCCGCCTCGCGGCCTGAACTGGCAACCGGAACCGGAGCCAAACACAAAGCCGGCGCATTCGGAAAGCCGGAGCTCAAGTCTGAAACCCCAGGCGCTCACGGCGTTTCGGGTAAGGTCTCAAACAAGGTCCGTACAACCCGCAAGAAAACATGAACCGGAGGATTCATCCGGATGAAGTGCTCCGAAACCCCGCCAGCAGGGATGTAGAGGAAGTATCGCTTCGCACCGGCAATGGCGATATCGGCTGCATTTACCATCCCGCGGCCGATGGGGAATTCGCAATCCTCTGGGTGTTCGGAGCTGGCGGAGGGACAGGCGGTCCCGCCGGCGGTCTGTATGATCGTCTGGCCCGCGCACTGGTAGTGGAAGGATCGCATCACTGCGCCTCGGTTTCCTGGCGACCTTGTCCCGTGCGTGCAGGATACTCTTGCCGGAATAGACTTTCTCAACAGCCTGGGACGCATCCGCGTCACGCTGGTGGGACATTCCTTCGGCGGGGCCGTGGTGATCGCGGCGGGAGTACAAAGCGAATTCGTCAAAGCCGTAGCAGCCCTCAGCAGCCAAACCCATGGGGCCGAAGCGGTAGCGAAGCTGAGCCCCCGCCCACTGTTGTTGATGCACGGCAAGGCTGACGAGGTTTTGCCGTACACCTGTTCCGAGATTCTCTTTCGGAAAGCGCATGACCCAAAACAACTTCTGCTTTATGAAGGCTGCCGCCACGGTCTGGATGAGTGCCGCTCCGATGTGGATCACGACCTGCTGAAGTGGATCCGCGACAAAGCTTGATCATGTTAAGAATGTGTCTGTGCTCGAATTGGACGAAACAACAGCCCGCTCCTATATCGCCGGCAGGTTCGGGATCGGCGTTGCAGAGGTAGCCGCGGCTTCCCTCAGCGGCGGCATTAGCAACCACGTTGTTCTGATTAATGCCCAGGGCCGGCGATTTGTGTTAAAGCAGTCTCTACCCAAATTGCGGGTAAACGAAGATTGGTTCTCCGACCAGTCGCGCATTTTCCGCGAGGCGAGTTCGCTGCGGCAGCTTGGTCCCCTACTTCCGGCCGGTTGCGTACCTGAGATTCTGTTTGACGATCCAGAGCATTTCGCCTATGCGATGTCGGCCGCTCCAGTCAGCGCCGAAACCTGGAAGACGATGCTGATGAACGGCATTATCGAACCGCCGATTGCAGAGCAGATCGCGCGTATACAGGCTGACATGATGCGCGCTACCTGGCAATCGCGCCACTGGGAAAGCGAATTTGGCAATCTGACTGCATTCGAGCAGTTGCGCCTGAATCCATATTATGAGGTGACGGCAAGCCGGCACCCGGAGTACGCGCCACAGTTCGCCCGCGCCATTGAGAGATGCCGGACGCAACGCCGCTGCCTGGTACATGGAGATTGGAGCCCGAAGAACATGATGGTGGATGGTGAAACCGTCATGGCCATCGACTTTGAAGTGATCCATTATGGCGATCCGGCCTTCGATTCGGCGTTTCTGCTCAACCATCTGCTGTTGAAATCTTTCCATCGCCCCCAATCGGCGCCGGCATACGCGCAGGCAGCCGGAAGCTACTGGAACGCGTTGGCCGCTTCGAGTCCGCAAGACGAGGACTCATTAATGGCAGGAACCCTAGAACAACTTCCTCTGCTGCTGTTGGCGCGGATCGACGGCAAGTCGCCGGTGGAGTACATTCAGGACGCCGCCATCAAACAGCAGGTGCGCTCCTTTGCGCGAGCCCTGCTTGGAAGGCCGCCTGCCAGCATTGCCGATGTGTTTGAACGGCTTGCGCGCATGTAACGTTTCAGCGCGAAACCAAGCACCGGCAGGCCGGTCAAATATTAGGCATGGTGCTTCCATTTCCAAACCGCGCCGAAGCCGGCCAGTGGCTGGCGGCCCAACTTAAGAAGTACGAACAAACGCCAAACGTGCTGGTGCTTGCCTTGCCGCGGGGTGGTGTCCCCGTTGGCTTCCAGATAGCCCAAGCCCTGCACGCGCCGCTCGATGTGTTCGTTGTCCGCAAGCTGGGCGTACCCGGACAGGAAGAATTGGCGTTGGGCGCCATCGCGTCAGGCGGCATTCGGGTGCTGAACCAGGGCGTTATTGAGGACCTCGGAATCTCTACCAATGAGATCGACAGAATTGCCGCTCGGGAAACGGCCATTCTGGAACAGCGGGAACGCTCTTACCGTGAGGACCGGCCGGCATTCCCCATTGCGGGGAAGATCGTCATCCTGACGGACGATGGCCTGGCAACGGGCGCCAGCATGATGGCCGCGGTAAAGGCGATCCGGAAACAGAATCCTGAACGGTTGGTAGTAGCTGTGCCAGTGGCCGCTCCGCGCGTCCGCGATACATTCCGCGCCGAGGTTGACGACGTGGTGTGCGCAGCCACACCGTATCCGTTTCTGGGCGTGGGCCAGTGGTACGAAGATTTCTCCCAGGTGCCGGATGAAGAGGTCCAGACGTTGCTCGAAAGAGCCGCGGCCCCCATCCTAACAGAGTCAAAATGAACGAAGACGTAGTTTCCATCATCAAGAAATATGCACACCGGCTAACCGGATCGCCGGAAGATTACGATTCGATTGTCGCCATGGTGGGGGATGCGCAGTTTGTATTCATCGGCGAAGCCTCACACGGGACGCACGAGTTCTACCACATGCGCTGTGAACTTTCGAAGCGCTTGATTCAGGAGAAAGGCTTCACCATCGTTGCGGTAGAGGCCGACTGGCCGGACGCCTACCGCGTCAACCGCTACGTGCGCGGAGACAGCCACGATACGACTCCACGTGAGGCGCTGGGAGGATTTGAACGGTTCCCGCTTTGGATGTGGCGAAACGAAGACGTCCAGGAGTTTGCCGCATGGCTCCGGTGGCACAACAACGAGGACATGGCTCCCGGTCATACCAAAGCCGGTTTTTACGGGCTTGACCTGTATAGCCTGAACAGCTCAAGAGAGGCAGTGGTCCGTTATCTGGATAAAGTAGACCCTGGTGCGGCCCGCAGAGCCCGCTACCGCTATTCCTGTTTCGACCATTACGGAGAAGATTCGCAGGCGTACGGCTTTGCAGCCAGTATGAATCTTTCGGCTTCCTGCGAGCGGGAAGTGATACAGCAATTAATGGAACTGCGCGAACGTTCCGCCGAATATGCCAACCGCGACGGTCACGTGGCGGAGGATGAGTTCTTCTACGCGGAACAGAATGCCCGCCTGGTTGCGAACGCGGAGCACTACTACCGCACGATGTTTGAGGGGCGCATCTCTTCATGGAACCTGCGAGACCAGCACATGGCCGATTCTCTGGATTCACTGGTGAGTTACCTGGGCCGCCGCGGTGCCCCGGCGAAGGCCATTGTGTGGGCGCACAATTCGCATTTGGGGGATGCGCGGGCGACGCAAATGTCATTGCAGAATGAGCTGAATCTGGGGCAGCTTGCGCGCAAGCGGTACCCTGGCCAAACGGCGCTGATCGGCTTCACAACGTACTCAGGAACGGTCACGGCGGCTTCGGATTGGGGCGGCGCTGCCGAGACCAAGCGCGTTCGCCCGGCATTGGCGGGAAGCTTTGAGGAGTTGTTTCATCTAACGGTCCCGCCGGGCTTCTTGCTGATAATGAAAGATAACGAAGACGCCGGCCGAGAGCTGCGCAAGACGCTGCTGGAACGGGCCATCGGCGTGATTTACCGTCCGGAAACCGAACGTGTGAGTCACTACTTTGAAGCGCAGCTTGCCGATCAGTTCGACGCGGTGATCCATATCGATGAGACGACGGCTGTTGTGCCGCTAGACCGCCGTCCGGAGCCAGCCGTGCCGGAAGAAGTGCCCGAGACGTATCCATCGGGGGTGTAGATGACAACGCAAACACAGGTGAAAATTCCACCCATCGGCTTGGAAGGGGATTTGGTGATTCCGCCCGGCGCGTCCGGAATCGTTCTGTTCGCGCATGGCAGCGGCAGCAGCCGGCATAGCTCGCGGAACCGGCATGTCGCAGGAGAACTTCAGAAGCGCGGGTTGGCGACGCTATTGTTCGATTTGCTCACTAGCGCCGAAGAAGAGGTGGATGCGGACACGGCTCACCTGCGCTTCGATATCGGGCTGTTGACCGGCCGGCTATTGGATGCGGCCGATTGGCTACAGCGCGACCCGGAATTGCGGCGGTTTGCGATAGGTTACTTCGGAGCAAGCACCGGCGCGGCAGCCGCACTATCGGCAGCCGCCGAGAGGCCCGATGTGGTTCGCGCAGTGGTGTCCCGCGGTGGCCGGCCTGATTTGGCTGGACCTGCATTGCCGCGAGTGCAGGCTCCCACGCTGCTGATTGTGGGAAGCAACGATCATGCCGTTATCGGGCTCAACAAGATGGCTCTCAACCAGATGGAAGCTGAGAAGGAGATCACTATTGTTCCGGGCGCCACGCATCTGTTTGAAGAGCCGGGCACGTTGGAGAAGGTGGCTGAGTTAGCGCGGGATTGGTTTGCGCGCCATCTTAGTAGTTGAACTGCGCGACACTGGTATTGGAGAAACCATTCATGGCGATTTCTATATTCGGAGCGGGGTGTTTCTGGGGTGTGGAAGCGGCATTCCGGCAATTGAAGGGCGTAACGGGAACCACCGCCGGCTATCTTGGTGGAACGTTGAAGAATCCTACCTACAAAGACGTATGCACGGGCGCAACCGGTCATGCAGAGGTAGTGCAAGTGGAGTACGATCCATCCGTCGCTTCGTATGACGACTTGCTGAATGTGTTCTGGACCAACCACGATCCCACCACACTGAACCGGCAGGGGCCTGATATCGGCACGCAATACCGGTCCGCGATTTTCTTTTACACGCCGGAGCAGGAAGCCGCGGCAAAGGCTTCTAAGGAAAAGCTTCAGGCATCCGGACAGCTCCGGCGGCCCATCGTCACGGAGATAGCGCCGGCTTCGGACTTTTACCGGGCGGAAGAATATCACCAGCAGTATTTAGAGAAGCGCGGCCTATCTCACTGTCACATAGGCTAAATAGAGTATGGATGCGGCCGCAAGGTAAGTATACAATTGGTATGCGCTTGTCATGCGATCCCTCACCTTTGTCCTTGCACTGTTATTCCCAGCCATAAACTTATTCTGTGAGGAAAGGCCACTGGAGTTCAACCGCGACATCCGGCCAATCCTTTCCGATAAGTGCTACCTTTGCCACGGGCCGGATGCTACGGCGAAGAAGATTGCTCTCCGGCTGGATCGTGAGGCCATTGCCAAGTCCGATTTAGGCGGGCATCGGGCGATTGCCGAGGGTGATCCCGCGTCCAGCGAGTTGGTCCGCCGGATCACAGCCGAAAAAACGGCCATCCGGATGCCGCCTGTGTATTCCGGGTTGAAGCTGACCGAACGAGAGATTGAGACGCTGCGGACGTGGATCGCACAAGGCGCGAAATGGCAGAAGCACTGGTCCTTCATTCCACCCGTCACCCCCGCTCTTCCCGCTGTTAAAAATCCAGCGTGGATCAAAAATTCAATTGATGCTTTTGTATTGGAACGGCTGGACCGCGAAGGCCTGTCCCCTTCTACGGAGGCGGCCCGCGAGACGCTGCTGCGGCGCGTGAGTCTCGATCTGACCGGACTTCCACCAACGCTGCCTGAGATGGATTCGTTTTTGAATGACAAATCGGCCAACGCGTATGAACGCGCGGTAGACCGGCTGCTCGCGTCGCCCCGTTACGGGGAACGCATGGCGGCCCGCTGGCTGGATGCGGCTCGCTACGCGGATTCAAACGGCTATCAATACGATGGCGAGCGCTATATGTGGCGCTGGCGGGATTGGGTGATCGAAGCTTTCAACCGCAATCAACCCTTTGATCGGTTCACGCTTGAGCAACTGGCCGGCGACATGTTGCCGAACGCCACCACGGCGCAGAAGATCGCCACGGGTTTTAATCGCAACCACCGGGCGAATACGGAGGACGGCATCATTCCGGAAGAGTACGCCGTGGAGTACGTGGTGGATCGCGTGGAAACCACATCGGCGGTCTTTATGGGCGCCACGCTTGGTTGCGCGCGCTGCCACAATCACAAATACGATCCGTTCACGCAGAAAGAGTT
>JBBPYD010000032.1:0-6833 GCA_038200305.1 Bryobacterales bacterium | reverse complement strand
GCCAAGGTTTCGCTGCAAGGTCAATTATCAGTTATTGCCGCCGCCGCTGCCCGCGATTGGACCTTCTCACCGGCACGCCTGCACGGTCAAGCTGTAAGTAGTGAATATGTGATTACATTCTCATTCCACCCCCCAGTGCGATGATGGAACCATGACAGCAGCACCCTCCGCGTTACACGTAAATCCCGGCATGGATCCAAAGGAATGGGAACTCCGCGTTCAACTCGCTGCCGCGTACCGCATTATCGACCACCTCGGCTGGTCGGAAATCATCTGGACCCACACCACCGTCCGTGTCCCCGGCCCCGAACACCATTTCCTGATCAATCCATACGGGTTACGTTTCGATGAAGTCAGGGCCTCCAACCTGGTGAAAGTGGATATGGACGGCAATATCATTGGAGACCAAACACAGGAGATCAACCCCGCCGGATTTGTGATCCACAGCGCCATTCACATGACCCGCCCGGATGCTCAATGCATCATGCACACGCACACCACCGCCGGCATGGCCGTCGCCGCATTGGAGAGCGGATTGCTGCCGATAAGCATGTATGCTCTCGGTTACTACGGCCAGGTCGCCTATCATGATTTTGAAGGACCAAGCCTTGAGTTGGATGAGCGCGAGCGGCTTGCCGCCAATCTCGGCGAAAAGCACATTCTGATCCTCAGAACGCACGGCCTCTTGACCTGCGGTCAAACCGTAGCGCAGGCATTCGTTCGAATGTATCGCCTGGAGCGGGCCTGCCAGGTGCAACTCGCCGCGCAAAGCACTGGCGCTCCGCTAATCGTTCCGCCTCCGCGCATCTGCCAGCTTAACGCCGAACGCAGTGACGATTTTCTGGTTGCCGAAGGAGACAAAGGCTACAGCCGCCTTCCAAACCCGGAGTTCGCCGCCCTCGTCCGCCTCATGGATGCGAAAGATCCTTCGTATTGCACCTAAGCAAAACATTTTACACACGTTTAACACACAACCGGTTTACCTGCGCTCACCACTCCGCGTCTGTAAGCATGATCAGGAGCGGCACGGAGCATGGATATCAACCTGCAAGCCCGCACCACGGAGTTCTTGCAAATTTTTGACGAGGGCGACGTAGATGCCGCGCTACTGTTTTTCGCGCCCAGAGCCGTTGTCCGCACGTACAATACGGCGCCCGTCATTGGCCATTCGGCTCTTCGGCGCACAATCCTGCCTTGCTTTGCTAACCTTCTGAACATCCATCACGAACCGCTGTTGCTCTGGGCGCAAGATCCGCTTTGTATCGCCGAGTGTAATGTCACCATCACGCGCGCCGACCATGCCATCGCCTCCGTGCGGTAACCTATGCCGTGCGTTGGACCGATAAACTGATCTCCGATTTGCAGATCGACTGGTACGCCGCGCCGTTCGCCTATCCAGCCGAATTGCCAGGGTGGGGCGGACTCGCTAGAAGCGCAAAGCCGCTTCCGGCGGCGCCAAACGAAACTCGGCGGACTTAGCCGACGGAAGCGAGTCCGTTTTGCGCGAGTTCATTAGACACGCGCATGCTTAGGATACAATGAGAAAGCTACCGTGGCTGAGTGGCGAAATTGGCATACGCAGCAGACTCAAAATCTGCCGTCCTTCACTGGGCGTGTGGGTTCAACTCCCACCTCAGCCACCAATAAACAAAGCGCGATTAGCGCAGCGCCTTCACTAATTCCGTAGCCCTCTCCAGCAACATCCCCGTCTCACTGCTGCATCCTAGGAACCGCATCCCGCGATCGCGCCAAAACTTCGACAATGCCAGAGTTCTCGTCTGCGTCCCCGGCGCAATACCTCGCCGGTTACACGTATCGCTCACTGCCTCCATCGCATCGATCATCTTCGGATTCTGGAAATCTCCAGGGCATCCCAGCGAAATCGAAAGATCCACTGGCCCAATCATTACCGCGTCGATGCCCGGCACCGCAAGAAGCTCTTCGCGAATTTCCACCGCCAGCGCCGTCTCAATCTGCAGCACCACCAGCAGATTCTCGTTCATGTGATTCAGAATCTCCGGAATCGTTGCCGCCTCATACTCCACATGCATCGTCGAGAGTCCGAATCCGCGGATGCCTTCCGGCGGAAACTTGGTCCAGCTAATCGCCTTCGCCAACAACTCGGCCGATTCCACGCGCGGGAAAATAATGCCCCCGCTGCCGCAGTCCAGCGCCCGCGCCACCAGCGGATACTGCATGTCCGGCACCCGCACAATCGGAGTGAAGCCGGTGTATGCCGAAATCCGGCAAAGGTCCTGAACGGTTTCATAATCGAAACCGCCATGCTCCATATCGATGAACGCCCAATCGAATCCCGCCGCGGCGAGAATCCGGGCTACTTCCTGGGATCGAAGCTGGGCGAAGGCACATCCGAGTTGCACCTGGCCTGCGGCCAAAGCCTGTTTAACGGGGTTTTTACGCATAAGAAAGTGAAAGAACTATCTTACACGGTGAGTAGACTTACACGGTGAGCAGAATGTGGTCCTGGCACTCCAGCTTCACGTGTTCGTAAACACGATCGATCAGATCCGGACCCATCTTCGCCAGAAACGGAAGAATGCTGTAGAAACGTTCCTGCAAATGTTTGTGCGGCATCAGAGCTTCGTAAAGGTAGGAAGCGTCCGCCGCCGCGCGATCGTTCCGGCGCAAAGTTTCCCGTGCCACCTTTGCCTCTGCCTTTGAAAGTTGATACAGAATCTTGGTGTGGCTCTTGTTCAGGGCGCTACTCAGAGTTGGATCGAACTCCGCAATACTTCGTTCCAGCGTTTCCAGCAACCGCGTGGTTTCCGCTTTCGTTCGGGCAAATTGTTCGGCCAGACCAGCCGGCGCCAGACGGCTGGCAATCCGTTCTCGAAATTCCATCTCACCGTGGAACAAATCTTTCAAACGAAGCTGGTACCGGTCCATCAGCTTCGCCGCACGCCCATCGAACAACGTGAAGCCGCTGCGCGAAACCAGGCGCGGCATATACCCCAGCAGCTTTTGGTAGATCGCCTGCGATTGCGCAAAATAGGCCAACTCCGCCGGACCGCCCACGTAAGCCGCGGTCGGGATCATGTAGTCCTGCAGCACAGGCCGCAAGATCGCATTGGGAGACAAGTGTTCCGCGCGCGCCGCCAAATCATCCGCCGAATACCGGCCATCCTTGCTCACGTATTGCTCATCCTGACGGCGCAAGGCCACGCGCCGCCCGTCCTCAAGCAGAAAAAACAAAGAGGTCTTCGCTTCTATGTGGACCTGCGCGTGGTACCCGGCTTTGTCCAACTCCCGATTCCGGTCCAGCAACGCAGCCGTCAATTCCGGCGCACTCGCAACCGCCTCCCGAAGGAACGGCGCAGCCAGTTTCCGCACTGCCGGCTTCAGTGGATCGATGAAAAGCAGACCGAATCGCCCAATCAGCTTTTCCAGCAACGCCCGAAACGCCCCGCCCATCGTCTGGCCCGGCGCATAGCTCTCCTCAACCAGCTTCATCACATCGTTGCTAAATGGAAACCCCTTCAGTGCAGCCCTGAGACCGCTAACCGGCCATTCACGAATCGCGATGTTTCCCACCGGCAGATCAAGGCCCATATGCCCGTCTACACTGAACCCCACCGGCTGCATTTCACCGTTGAATGCCCACGCGTGGTTCACCTCGGCGAAGTCGTGATCCTCGGTGGCCAGCCAAAAAATCGCCACGGCAGGTTTACCGCTATTGCTGGATTCCTCCGCCAACCGCACCGCCGTGAGTGCTTTATAAATGGTGTACGCGGGGCCTGAAAACAGACCCACTTGCTGGCCTGTGACATAGGCCACAGTTCCTGACTTGGCTAAGATGTCCAGAGCGGGATGCCCGGGATTCTGCTCCCGCAACGCGGTTACTAATTCGGCTCGCCGCTTATCCGGATAGGGCTTTGCATCACCCTGCACTTCATAGAAGCGCGCCACCTTATCATAATGATAGAGAAAATCGGTAAACAGCCTGGAGGCGTTCGGCAGTTCTGTATGTCGAAGACAGGCAGTTTCCATTCAATTGTCCAAGGTTAGCAGATGATCTAAGACGCGCGGAAGTTCCGGAAGTTTGCTAACTTTGTGATATCTAGCTAAATATATGATGGACGAACAGGATTTCAAGCGCCGCGCTGACGAGACTCTTAACAGTTTATATAACGACCTCATCACCGCCTCTGACGGCGATAGTTTCGAAGCCGACTACGGCGGCGCTCTTACCGTGGAGTTTGAAGATCCTCCAGCCAAGTTCGTCGTCAGCCCCAACACGCCGGTCCGCCAGATCTGGGTCTCCGCCCATTCCAAAAGTTACAAGCTCGATTGGGACCCATCCAAGTCCACGTTTGTTCTCTTGAACTCGGGCCAGTCCTTGAAGGAGTTGCTACAGGCCGCCGTTAGCCAGCAGTTGCACAAAGAAATTAACTTATAGCCGCAATGCCTGGTATCTACATTTCGTACCCGTTCTGTGCCCAGAAATGCTCGTTCTGTAATTTCGCATCCGGCGTATTTCCCCGCGCTCTGGAACTGGAATACGTCACAGCACTCCAAAACGAGATCGCCGCGCACGAATGGCAATGGACCCCAGACACCCTCTACCTAGGTGGCGGAACTCCCAGCCAGATCGCTCCGGATGAAATTCCAAAGTTGCTAAGCTCCATCCCAGGTAGGCCGTCGTGGAAAGAAGCCACCATGGAGTCGGCCCCCGGCACACTCACCGCCGCGAAAGTCGAAGCCTGGCGTGAAGCCGGAATCAATCGCGTCAGCTTGGGCGTGCAATCGTTTGACACGGCGGAACTGTCCCGCACCGGCCGCAAGCACGACGCCTCCATCGTTGCAGCCGATTGTGCTCTTTTGCGCGATGCCGGAATCGAAAACATCAATCTCGATCTTATCGCCGGTCTGCCCGGCCAGACGCTCCAAAGTTGGAACCGTTCGCTCGATTGGATCGAACGCCTCGCTCCGCCGCATGTCTCCGTCTACCTCTTTGAAGTAGATGAAGACAGCCGCCTCGGCTTCGAAATCCTGCAAGGTGGCGACCGCTACGGAGCCGCCGCCGTCCCGTCCGGCGACCTCATGGCCGACTTCTACGAAATCGCAATCGAGCGCCTTTCCCGCATGGGCATCCACCGCTATGAGATCTCGAACTTCGCGCGGACCGGCCTGGAATCGCACCACAATTTAAAATATTGGCTCCTGCTCCCCTACGCTGGTTTCGGAGCCGATGCTCATTCCTTTGATGGAGTGAACCGCTTCGGCAATGTCGAAACCGCGCAGGAGTACGTCGAGCGCGCCAGGGCAGGGAAGTCTCCCCGCTCCGAATCCACTCTCGCCAATCTCGATCAAGAACGTTTCTTCGTCGGCTTGCGTCTGCTACGCGGAATCGAGCCCCGCCGCGAAGAATGGGTCCGTTTCGCGGAACCCATCCAGCGCTTCGTCAAACAGGGCCTACTCGAAACCGATGGCCGCCTGTTGCGCCTCACCGGCACCGGAGTCCTCCTGTCCAACGAAGTCTTCCAGGAATTTGTGAGTTCATGATCGATCTAAGAAGCGACACAGTAACGAAGCCGACTCCCGAAATGCGCACTGCCATGGCGAACGCCGAAGTGGGTGATGACGTATATGGCGAAGACCCCACCGTAAACAAACTAGAGCGGCGCGCCGCCGAAATCTGCGGCAAAGAAGCGGCTCTCTTCGTTCCCACCGGAACTATGGGCAACACCATCGGCGTAAAGATTCACACCGAGCACGGCCAGGAAGTCATCTGTGAATCTCGCGGCCACGTTTTGAACTATGAGCTCGCCATGATGGCCTGGTTCTGCGGCTGCGTCCCCCGGGCCATCGCCGCCGATGACGGAATCCTTCATTGGGATCAGATCGAGAAACAGATAAAACCACTAGGTCCGCACGCCGCGCCCACCGGTCTGGTTCATCTGGAGAACACGCACAACATGGCCGGAGGAACCGTCTATCCAATGGACGTGTTGAACTACATCTGCGACCGGACTCACGAGATCGGCCTTCGCGTCCACCTGGACGGAGCGCGTGTATTCAACGCAGCGGCATATTTGCAAATCCCCGTAAAGGACGTAGTAGCGAAAGTAGACAGCGTGATGTTCTGCCTTTCGAAAGCGCTGGGTGCTCCGGTCGGTTCTATGCTGGCAGGCTCCCGTGAAGCAATCGATTGCGGCCGTCTCTATCGCAAGCGCCTGGGCGGCGGGATGAGGCAAGCCGGCGTACTGGCCGCGGCAGGCCTGATCGCTCTCGAAGAAATGCCGGCCCGTCTCCCCGAAGACCACGCAAACGCAAAATTCTTGGCCGAGTCCCTCTCCGCCATGCCCGGCATCGCCATCGATCCATCCCGCGTCCAGACCAACATCGTAATCTTCGATATCAGCGGCACCGGCAGAAATTCCAAGCAGTTCAGCACAGAGCTAAAAGAACGCGGCGTCTTGGCAAACGGCGTCAGTCCAACGCACGTGCGCATGGTGACCCACTACGGCGCAAACCGCGCCATGTGCGAACAAGCCGTCGGCCTGGTCCGCGAACTCACCTAAACAGGCGAGGCGAAGTTGGACTCCGTCCCCCGCCTGTCGCATCGAAATACCGCCCTGCCGGATTTCAGACTCATTCTTGCAAATCTCCGACAACCGAAAAAGACCCCGCTCACCGTGTCAAGTCATTTAACTACATGACCGAAAGGCTCTCGGTTGGGTCATATAAAACATGACCAAGAGCGCGAGTGGTTTTCCTCCTATGGTAATGTGTTCAGTCTCCGCCGGGGTCGCGCCCGAACGGAGGTCCAAGACCGATGCGACGGACTGGCTCCGAAGTGGTCGGCAGCCCTC